>NZ_CAUVXO010000600.1:0-3095 GCF_963555865.1 Protofrankia sp. Cr1 | reverse complement strand
ATGCCCGGTGGCACATCGTCGACAGCTCGGCGCTGGACGCATCCGTTCGCCCGTCGCCGCACCGAGCGCCAGGCCCGGATACTGGCCGACTACCACGCCCAGACCACCGCGCGGGCCCGGCAGGCGCAGATCGATCTGGTCCGCGCCGGCTACCATCTCGGCCCCGCCCCGTACGGCTACCGCCCGCTGCACCTCCCCGTCGTCGACGAGGACGGCACCATCCGCCGCCGCACCTGCCTCGCCGTCGATCCGACGACCGCCGGCACCATTATGGCGATCTTCCAGCTGCGAGTGACCGGACAGCTGGCGCCTGCGGCGATCGCCCGCCGGCTCGCCGACGAACCCGGCTGGTATCCCGCCCCCACCGATCCGACCACCGGTGATCGGCGGCCGTGGAGTGCCCATCTGGTCGGCCGCATCCTGGCGAACCCTGTGTACACCGGCGCGACCGTCTGGGGACGCACCGCGGGCGGACGGCCCATGCCCCCCGACACATGGGTGATCTGCTCGTACGCCCACGAGCCGATCATCGACGGGCGGATGTTCTTCCGTGCTCAGCTGCTGGCCCCACCAGGCACCGGCGTGATCACCCCGGCGTTGCCACCCTGGGAGTTCCCCGGCGCCGCGGGACACGACGAAGGCAGCGACACCGGGCGGGGGTGGGCCGCGTGAGCCTGCCCGTGCCCTACCACACCAGCCCCGGGATCACCCTGTATGCCGGGGATGCCGTCGAGGTGCTGGCCGGCCTGCCCGACGCGTCCGCGGCCTGCGTGGTCACCTCCCCGCCCTACTGGGGGGCGCTGCGTGACTACGACACCCGCCGGTGGGCAGCGGGAATTCCCGGTTGCCGGCACACCCAGACCTGCACGATCACCAGGTTCGATGCTGGCACACCGACCACGACCTGCCGGCGCTGTGGCGCCATCCAGGAGGACCGGCAGTACGGCCACGAACCCACCCCGGATGCCTACATCGCCGCGCTGCGACGGGTCTTCACCGAACTGGCCCGCGTCCTCGCCCCGACCGGCACCGTCTGGTTGAACCTCGGTGACTGCCATGCCGCCCGCCACACCCGAACCCACCCGCCCGCACTGCGCAGCGGGAGCCCGGCAGACGATGCCGGCGCCGGTTATCGCGCTGTGGTGCGGGCGAAAAGTCTGTACGGCATGCCGTGGCGGGTCGCATTCGCTCTGCAGGACGACGGGTGGATCATCCGCAACGCGGTGGTGTGGCACAAGCCGAACGGCATGCCCGAACCCGTGACCGACCGGCTCACGACACGGTACGAACTGGTGTTCCTCCTGGTCCGCCAACCCCGGTACTACTTCGATCTGAACCCGATCCGGGAGCCGGCCGCCGCTCCGGACGCCCCAATCCCAGATGAGAACGCGGTGACCGGCGAGACCGACACCGCCAGGTCGGGCGAGGCCGGCCGGGCATCCCGGCGCCGCGCGTCGGCCGTGGACGGTGCGGGCAAATACACCGACACGGCGGCGTTCGCCGGTCGTCCTCCGGGTGCGGCGATGCGGCCGACCGGACGCCGGCACACCGCCGCTCACCCGGCCGGGCGCAATCCCGGCGACGTCTGGTCGATCAGCACCCGGCCGCTGCGCGAGGCGCATTTCGCCGCGTTCCCGATCGATCTGCCGCTGCGCGCCATCGCCGCCGGCTGCCCACCCGGCGGGGTCGTGCTCGATCCGTTCTCCGGCGCGGCCACCACCGGCCTGGCCGCCCGCCATCTCGACCGTCGGTACATCGGTATCGATCTGAACCCGACATTCCATGACATCGGCCTAGCCCGTCTTGGCCTCCACCCACCGGTCTCGGACAACGGCGATGGGGACGGGGACGGCGCACCGGAGCGGAGCGCCGCATGAACACCACCGCCGCACCCGACCCGGCCGACCGGCCCGAGCCCGACCGCCCAACCCCACCATCCACGCCGGGGGCGCAGGCCACGCTGTACTACTCCGAACCCGGAGTGCGTCTTTACCTCGGGGACGCCGCCGCCGTCATCGCAACGCTTCCAGCGGATTCGGTGGACTGTGTGGTGACCTCGCCGCCCTACTGGCGGCTCCGCAGTTACGGGGACCCCGACCCGGACCTCAGTCACATCGGCGACCAGCCACCGGCTGTCGGCACCGACCTGTACGGCCTAGAGCCCACCCCCGCCGCCTACCTCGACCGCCTGCGCATGGTGTTCACCGAGATCGCCCGCGTCTTGGTGCCGACCGGCACCGTCTGGCTCAACCTCGGCGACAGCTACTCCACGAACTCCGACGGCAACTGGTGCGCCCGGCCTGCTCAACCCCGACAGCCCCGTTACCCTCCCCGCGCCGACCCGCCGTACGAGAACCTCCTCGGTATGCCCTGGCGGGTCGCATTCGCCCTGCAGGCCGACGGATGGATCGTGCGTAGCTGCATAGTGTGGCACACACCGGACGCGATCCCCGTCCCGGTCACCGACCGGCTCGCCACCCGCTACGAGCTGCTGTTCCTGCTCGTCCGCAAGGCCCGCTACTACTTCAACCTCGACGCGATCCGTCAGCCCTACACCGGCGACCGGGCGATCTCCCGCCGGGCTCACCTTGGCGGCACCCGCCCCCACGCCGCGTCCTCGCCGCGCACTCCCTGGCCAGCCGATCAGGCCGCAGCACCACGAGGACGAAACCCCGGCGACGTGTGGACCAGCCCAGCCCGGCCTGCCTGCCGCGGGTATCCGCCCGCACCCCCGATCGACCTGCCGCTGCGCGCCATCGCCGCCGGCTGCCCACCTGGCGGAACGGTGCTCGATCCGTTCTCCGGCGCCGGCACCGTGGGCCTGGCTGCCCGCCAGTTGGGCCGCGCCTTCGTAGGGATCGACCGCAACGGCACCTATCATCACCTCTCCAAGCGCGCACTATTGCAACAGATGCAACATTCGGCGGAGTCCGAAGACGGCGGGAAAGTTCGGAATGACTGGCGGAGTGGCTGAATTGTGACACGCCGCATCTTTGGTCGTACGCCGGAGTCGACATCAGTTTCACCTGCCACTCCTGCAAGACGGACGCCGACATCTACACCGTCGAGTCTGCACGCCGGGCGTTCTCCGAAAT
>NZ_CAUVXO010000599.1:2551-3388 GCF_963555865.1 Protofrankia sp. Cr1 | reverse complement strand
ACCGACGGCTACAGCCGGGTGAACCCGTCGGACGCGCGCAACGCCGTGGTCGCGATGATCTCTGCGGCGATCGCCGCGGCCACCTGGAGAGCAGCGACCATGCCCGCACCGTATCCACGCCAGGCGGCCGGTACTACCTGTGGAGATCCCGAACTGTGGAGATCCCGACGAGCTGATCAGTTCCTACGCGCCCCCGAGGCCAGGGCGTCGTCGAGGGAACCGATGTTGACATAGGTCGACAGCCGATGGATCAGCCCGTCACGCAGCAGGAAGAAATAGCCGAGCCACGCCTTCTCACCGCGGGTAATGATCTCTACCTGCACGGCGACATACTCGCCGTCAACCAGGATGGGCCCCAGAGTAGTGGCGATGTCACCAGGCACGAACGCGGTCATCCACTGCCGGTAGTGCTCCGTCACGATCTGCCTGCCCGCACGCAGGCGAACCCCGTTGACGACCATCTCGCCGTCGGGCGCGAACAGTGCGCCGACCGCATCGGCATCCAGTGCCGTGTTCGCCGCGAAATACGCTGCGACAACCCCTGCCGGCTGTGCCAATGCGGCGGGTGCGACGTCGTGGGTCATGGTCGGATTCCTCCTGAGAGTTTCAACGCCGAATCGTGATTGACCGTAGCGTCAGCTCCGGGCTTGTCCTCTCGGCGAACTCAGGGGACTCAGGGGACTCACCGCACACCAGAACGGGCACGTCCCGGACGACCTCGACCGCTGCGGTAGCTGCCGCACCCGCGGTTGGCCCGATGATGCCAGATGGGCTCACCCCAGGCTCCCCCATCAGCGGCTCGGACCCAGTGAACCGCGACCGGGCGTCCGCCACCAT
>NZ_CAUVXO010000599.1:0-2264 GCF_963555865.1 Protofrankia sp. Cr1 | reverse complement strand
CTGGCGTGCGTACATGGCGAGACAACGGAGGGAGTCACACTGGTTGTGGGTATCGACCGACGAGCCGGGGTACTTATCCATCGCGCAGCGATGGACGGGGAGCGACGATGTGAGGTGAGGTGCGTGCCCCAGCCCCGCGACGCCGCGTCCCCTATTGCTGGTCGCTCTTGGTAGGCGTTTGGGTTGGAATATGTCTGAGGAGACCGTGGCCCGGCGGATGTGGCGGCTGTTCGAACCGGTGCACGCCGTTACCTACTTCGCGCCGGCCTGCGCCGCGGCGTTCGAGGACGCCGGCCTGCGCGGATTCTGGCGTGGGTACTTCGCCGGGCGGGCGGCGCCACTCGGCCCGGTCGGCGCGGCGCCGGTCATCGGGTGCTTCTTCGGGTTCGCACCGACGATGGTCGCATTGGCGCTGCCGGATATCTGGACGCGGATCTCCCCCGAGAAGGCGCTGACCGCGCGGCTCGACGGTGCCCGCGCCGCCCTTGGCCCGCTGCTGGAGGAGACCAGGCCGGCCGAGCTCGCAGAGCTTGCCGGGTTGATGCGGACCGCGGCCGAGCACGCCACGGTCCCCGGCCGGGTGCTCGCCGCTGCGAACGCGGCGCTGCCCTGGCCACAGGATCCGCTCGGCATCCTGTGGCATGCGGCGACCATCCTACGCGAGCACCGCGGCGACGGTCACGTGGCAGCCTTGGTCACCGCCGGTCTCGACGGCGCCGAGACCGGCGCCTGGCGGGTCAGCATGGGTGGGATCGGCCGCGAGGACTTCCAGCGGGTGCGCGGCTGGTCGGACGACGAGTGGATCGCCGCCACCGGCCGGCTGTGCGCCCGTGGCTGGCTCGACAGCGCCGGCGGCCCAACGGAGGCGGCGCTGCTGGCCTTCCACGGCATCGAGGTGACGACGGACCGTATCGCCAGCCCGGTCTGGGACGCGCTCGGTCCGGACGCCGTCGAACGGTGCGTCGCGGCGCTGACCCCCATCGCGAGCCGCGCCGCCGCGCTTCTCCGCTGGCCGAACCCGATCGGAGTGCCCGACCCGCGCGGGTCGGCGTCCACGTAGTCCGCCCCCTCTTACAACGCCTGCCGGGTGCTGAGGTTCGGCTGGAATGTCGCCGGCTACCGGCTGCTCACTCGCGACGCCGCGCGGTACCGGACGTACTTTCCGAAGGTCGAGCTGATCGCACCCTGATGTTCGATGTCGAGATATCCCCCGACGCCTTTCGTCGAACATTCATGGCGAGGTTCTCGCGAGTAGGTACCTCCGGAAGATGGTCGGATTTCGGGTAGTTGATGCTGGATGTTTGTTTGCTGTCTACGCGGTGGCTCGTCTGAACCTGGTCAGTATCCATCCATGGCGGGACGGTAACGGACGGATGTCGCGCTGCCTGCAGACTCCAACCGCCGGGTCGGCCCTGGGGACCGACGTGATGTTTGGCCGCTACTGCCAGGAGGCGGCGCGCGGGGCGATCACGAGCACCACCCGGCGGGCCGCGTCCGGAAGGTCGTCATAGGCCAGGTTGTAGCGCTTGGCGAGAACGTCGAAGAATTCGCCGGCCGGGTCCGGTTCGATGGCCTCGACCTCACCACGGACTTCGAGGTACCGGTATGGCTGGTCAGGGTCGTGCACGGACAGGGCGATCCGGGAGTCTGCGACGGCGTTGCGCCCCTTCTGTCGGTCGCTGGTAGTGGTGAGGCGTAGCCGCCTGCCGTCCCAGGCGTACCAGACGGGGTTCGTCTGGAGCCGACCGTCCGGGCGGAGTTGGGCGACGTGGGCGAACAGGGGGCGCTCGAGCAGGTCCAGATGGCTTGCGGGAATTGGCATGGCTTCTCGCCTCAGTCGCTTGGCAAACGGATGTCGCCCACCATATCAGGGTACGAACATTTATCAGAGTTCTGTTACCATCGCCGTGTCGGCGGGCGCCCCACCGCTCAACGCTGCCGTCGCCCGCATCAGGAGCGAGCGAAGGGAGCTCAACTCGGCGCTGGTGAAGGCGTCGGCGAGCCGCCGCTCAACCGCGATGGCCGCCCGATCAGCGGCGGCCAGCAGCTCGTTGCCGGTGTCGGTGAGGTGGGCCAGGGAGACCTTCCCGTGTACGGACGAGCCGACTCGCGACACCAGAGCCTTGCTCTCCAGCGTCGCGAGCAGGCTCGCCATCGACTGCGGTGTGACGTTGCAACGACGTGCCAGTTGCGCCCCGGACGAGCCGGGGACCTGGGACAGCGCCAGCATCGCCGCGTACTGCGGTACGGTCAGGCCGAACGCT
>NZ_CAUVXO010000598.1:0-3106 GCF_963555865.1 Protofrankia sp. Cr1 | reverse complement strand
CCTCTGAGGAAAAACGGGGTTCCGGCGGGCTGCCACCCACCGGAACCCCAGAGCATCGGATCTTGAAGGGATCTCATCGATGCAGATCAAGGCTAGCGCGCCCTCGACTGAGGACCCGAGTTCACCGCACCCGTTGATGACGGTGCGGGAAGCGGCGCAAGCGCTTCGGGTCAGCGAGATGACCGTTCGCCGGGCGATCCACGACCGGGCGATGCCCGCTGTGGTGGTCGGCCGCGCCTACCGCGTCCCCCGCACGTTCATCACCCGGCTACTCGACGTGGCCGACGGCGGCCTGACCGCCGTCGCCGCGGAGCTGGCCCCCGCGCCTGCGGGAGGTGCCGCGTGAACCGCGTGCAGGCGATAACCCGGCTGTCGTTGCCGATCCCCGCACCCGGATCCGGTGGTGACGCCAGCGCCGACAACCACGCCGCCGTCACCTGCGATTGCGGCAACCTGATCGACTCCGTCACCGACGAAGACGCCGGTAGCCGCCTGGCTGGGCAAGCAGGCAAGCTCCGTGCCGCGGCCGCCCTGATCGACCGAATCGCCCAGGTGGATGCCGACGCCCACGTCTACTTCAACGTCACCCCGTATCCCCGCTCGCCGATCGCAGTGCAACCCGGCAGCCCGGTCGGCCGGGGGCTGACCAAGCAGGACGAGGACCTTATCGAGATCACCCTGATGGGGGCTCTCGCGGGGCTGCTCGATGCCCAGCTGATCGTTACGCCCCATCCGGAGGAGGGCAAGCTGTGGCTGGCTTGTGACGGCAGCTTCCTTGGCCAGTCTGTCCACGCCTTCGCCCACGTACGCGACGACCCCGACCTGGTGGAAGCGGCGAACCGGCTGGCCGCGGTTGGCGACGACCCCGGCCACGACGGTGACACCTCCGCCGGCACACCGGTGGTGGCGTGATGGCCTGGAGTAAAGCAATCCCCAGCAATGCGACCAAGCGGTGTTCCTGCGGTACGGGCACCCTCCGGCCGTCCGGCACGGCGCATTTCGATGCGGACGGCATGGCGACTATCGGTCTTGCCTGCGACAACCCAAGCTGCACGATCTCGTCCGCCCACTACTGGACGTGGAAGTGGGATCGGCCGCGGGGCGACTCATGACCACCCGAATCGCCCGCCGGACGCTGTCCGGGCCGCTGCTCCTGGCGCTGGTCCTGGTGGCCGGGGTGTGGGCGGCCGGTGCGGTGTGGTCGTTCAAGGAGCAGAGCGAGTTCGCGCATCGTCTCGGATTCACGATCGACTGGCTGCTGCCCGCAGTCGCCGACGGTCTGCCGGTCGCGATGGGAGCGGTGGCGTTCTCGGCGGCGGTCGATGGCCGTCCGGCGACCGCCGCCCGGCTGGGTACCGCGCTCGCGGTCGGCGGGTCGGTGGCGTCGAACGGTCTGAACGCGTGGAGCCGCACCGGCGGTGATCTGAAGACCGTCATCGTGGCCTGCGCGGTGCCCACGCTCGCCGGGATCGCCTTCGAGGTGCTCCTCGGTGAGCTGCGCAAGCAGGTGCTGAGCGCTCGCGGGGAGATCTCGCGCCACACCCGGCTGGAACCGGTGCCGCCGCTGCGTCCGATCCGGGTGCTGTTGGACCCGGTCCGTGAGATCGGCCAGTGGCGCCGGCACGTCCTCGCGGTGACCGACCCGGCCGCGGACTCGACGTCGCGGGCCGCCCTGTCCCGGCTGGCCGACGCGGTCGCGGAGATCGGGGCGCAGCGGGAGGCGCCGGCCGATGACGAACCACGGGAGACGTTCGAGGCGCCGGTGTGGCCGACCCCGGCTCTCACCACCTCCGTCCCGAGGAAGACGTCTCGCCCGGTGGGGAGCGAGACGACCCGGACCGAGACGCCGGTTCTCACGGCTCCCGTTCCGAGCGAGACGTCTCGCTCGGAACCGAACGAGAGATCTCGCTCTCCGCGGTCGCAGCGCAACGAGATGCGGGCGTGGGCACAGAGCCAGCTCGACGCTGGGGTCCCCATCACGGGCGCCGATCTGGACCGGCAGTTCGGAACACGGACGGTTGGCCGGGTGGTCCTGCGGGAACTGCGGGCCGCCCAGGCGCAGCAGCAGGATGCCGCGGCTGTGCCCGCCCTGGCCGGGGTGGGGGTGTCCGGTGCCTAGCCCGACGGCAACGGATCGGCGCACGGCCGGCGACGGCCGGATCGCCACCCGTCAACAACGCCGGCAGCGGATGTTCGTGACCCGGTTGGGAACGGCCCACCGGCCGACGGACCGCCTCGGTGTCGCGGTCGATTACCTGCGCGGCGCCCTAGCCGACGCCCCGGCCGTTCACGCGGACCGGGAGGTCGACGCTCTCGTCCGGCAGATCACCGAGGTGGTCGCACGGCTCCACGGGAGGCCGCGATGAGCACGAGGAGTGACCGTCCACTCGACTGTCCAGTGGACGGTGGAGAGCGGCCGACGGCCCCCCGGATCGAGGGCCACCGCGCGTGCCGACGCGCGCGCACGCGCATGCGCGAGACCTCGGCGAGTCTAACCGGCCGGCGGCCGGTGACCGCCGGTGAGCGCCGGGGCGGGGGGTGGACGCGGTGAGCGTCACCGCACTGTGCCCCGACTGTCAGGTTCCGATCGGCACGGCCCACGACGACGACTGCGACCGGGCGATCTGTCTGCTGACCGGCGGGCAGCGGCTGATCTGCGCCGACGGCGAACACGACGGCGAACCTGACGGCGACTGCGGTCGTGATGTGTGGACCGGCCACGCAGGCCCGGATCGGACCCAGCTCGCCGCAACAGGAGAACAGGAGCAGACGGTGGCCGGCGAGGAAGCGACGACCGTGCCCGGCGCGGATCTGCTCAAGGCCCCGCGGATCGACCCCGTTCCCGCCGGCGAGACCGCACTGGTCGACCAGACGCCGACCGAGACGCGGAGCCGGGTTGCCCGCCGGGTGTGGGAGGTGGCGATCGGCCAGTGGCCGTCGGTGTGGTCGGCGCCGCCCACGGAACCGGCGGCGCTGGTCCGCTACGCCGCGGCCGGGCAGTGGTGCGCCCCGGACGCGACAACGTGGCGGCGGCTGGGACAGGCGTACTGCGTGCTGCTCGCGATCCCGGTGAGCGTGGCGCTGTACGTGGCGGCATGGCTGGTGC
>NZ_CAUVXO010000597.1:0-3110 GCF_963555865.1 Protofrankia sp. Cr1 | reverse complement strand
CGCATGTGGGGGTAGGTGGCTTCGGTTGTGATAATGACCGTTCCTACCTACCACTCCGAGTCCCGGACACCTGCCAGACGCCGCAAACCCGAATGGGCTGGCCGTCGCCGCACCGGCCTGACTGGGTGGGAAGCGATGGGCACGATTACGTCAGCAGGCCGTGCGCGGCCGTGCGGGCCGGGCTGGTACGCGACCACAGCCGACTCGAATTGCGCCGCCGCTACTTCTCGCGCGGGCACGTACGGCACCGCCCGCCCGTCGGCACTCCTTGCACTGCACCCGGACCGCTGTGACCATTTGCTCGGGTTCACCCGCCCGCTCGGTAGTCATCGGCTTGCGACCGTGCCCCGGCCGTTACAGCGCAGACAGATCATCGTGCCGCGGTCGACGAAACGAGACGAGGTGTAGTCCTTCCCACCCCGCTTCGTGCCGCCACTGCCCGACGACGCTCCGCCGCCGGTATCTCCCCGCTTGTTCCAAACCACGACTTCAGAGTAGACGACACTACGTGTCCGTGTAAGTACGCGGCGTGCTTCCGTGAGCCCTCGATCCATTCCCACGACAGCGCCATCTCACCGACTGACTCGGGTCGCAACGTCGCACCCCGTCCGTGGTGAAGAGCCGATCAAAAGAGCGGATGGCCATGATTCTCCAGCCGCCACCTTCACGTCGCCGTGCCGCCGAGCGGCAGGATCCAGGCCACCTGACCACCGAACATGACGTGCACGGACCGCACCGGTCCAGTTCGCGGCCAGCTGGACTTGCGCAACCCGCCGGTCACGGCTTACACCTCTACGTACCACCTTGATCCAACAAACTACCGGTACTCGCTGGCCCGCTGGTAGGTGGTGGGTCGTCCCCTGCCGCCGTGCTGGGTTACCAGTCCCCGGGCGCGCAGACCACGAAGCACTTTCCGGATGTTGGGACCAGCCAGCTTAAGATCTTGTTCGAGGTCGGCGACGGTCCGCGCTCCGTCTGCGAGTGCCTGGTAGATCCGCAGCTCGGTGCCGTTCAGCCGGGGCTCGGTGGCGGTGGTGGTTGTTGTGGGCTGGTGCAGGACGACGGTGAAGCGGATGCCGCTGTCGATGTAGTGGGCCGGGGGTAGGTGGTAGTCGGCGAGCGTTTCTGTGATGATCGGGATGCCGCTGGCGAGGGCCTCGATGACCCGGGCGCCGGTCTGCGGGGAGCGGACATGTTGGCAGATGGCGACGAGTCGGGCGTTGCGCGCGGATGTCACCACGTCCCGCCCGAGCCGGTCGACGGTGATGCCGTAGAGCCCGCCGGGGTTTGAGACGACGAGACGGTCTCGGCGTAGTCGGACCTCAATAGCCAGACCGATGGACCAGTGATCGAGATCGCGGTGGACCAAGGCGTTGGCGATCAGCTCGCGGAAAGCGAGAAGTGGGTAGGCGGTGCGGTCGTGGACCGTGCCGTCCGGCTCGGAGACTATCGTGGTGTCGGCGGTGCGCCGGGCCCACAGCAGTGCGGCGTCGAGCATCCGGGGGATCGACCCGGTGATCGTGGTCTGGTTTCGGGCGCGTGTTCCGGCGGGATCGCCGGGCAGAGGGTGAGCCGACGCCTGAATGACGTACCGGGGAAACCACTGCTGGGGATGGACGCCGAGCGCGAGCAGTCCCGCGACAGTGGGTTGGCCGCCGGTGAGTGTGACACCCGCGCGACACAGGAGTTCGGCATCGTCATCGAAACGGCCGAGTCCGCTCGGGTCGCGTTCCCGGACTGCGTCAAGGAAGGTCTCGACGAGCTCGATGTCGAGGTCGTCGAGGCGTGCGTCTTCGACTGGTGAGCGGTCGAACAACGGTGGCCGGCGCGCGGCGAGGAATCCCTGTTCCTCCAGGGCGGACAGGGTGTAGTCGCCGTCATACCCGCGCAGGTACGACGCGCCGGTCGCTGTGACGCGGCAGGGTTTGGTGGATCGGTCGCATTCGTGCACCTGGGCGACGACGACAGGCTCGCCGTCGGCGGTGCCGTCGTCGATCGTGAGGCGGACGGGTGGGGTGAACGCACGGGCCTTGGCCGCCAAGCCCTGTTTGAGTGCCTGCGGGTCGGCGATCCGGACCGGTCGGAACCCGAGCCGCTCGTCGAGACCGAGGATGATCGTGCCGCCGCCCGGCAGGTTCGCCAGGGCGCTCAGCGTCGCGGTCAACGAGGCAGGCAGCCCACCCGCAGCCGATTTGACCTCGATATCCGTTGTGTCGCCGCCGACCGCTCGCAGCTCGGCGATCATTCCGCTCACGTCGATAACCACACCCAAATGTAACCACAGGCCAGTTACATTACGTCGTGACGGTTACATTTGCGGAGTGTGCCGCGGAGTCAACGCTCACGGTGTCAGCTCTGTGGCCGTCAGTTCTGTGGCCGTCAGATCTGTGGCCGTCAGGGCAGCAGGCTGCCGGCGAGATGGCCGTGCGTCAGCGGCGCGAGGATCAGCGCCGGGTGCCCGTCGGGTGCCACGTTCCAGTGCGTGGGGTTGGCGCTCGCCAGGTCCACACCGGCGTCCCGGTTGGCCGGGTGGAATTCCGTAACCGCCCACGGCGCGGTGGGTCGCGGCGCCACGTTCACCCTCTCCCTCCCGGCGGCACCGGCCTGACGCAACCCGGCCGCTGCGCCGCCCCCGCTACGCCGGAGCCCTGCAGCGACAGTTGTCCTGAAGATTGCGGGAGAACGGGACTCTGAAGCGCGGAAAAATGGTACTGACTGCTGCGGGAGAACGGCACCCAAGGGTGCGGAAAAGTGGGACTCCAGAGTGTGGGAAAGCGGTACTCAAGGCTGCGGACGAGCGGTACCGTGAGGTGCCACCCTGCGTCTGGACGTCAACGCGGTGCTGCGCGACGGAAACCTGCCGGGGCGGCTGCTCGACACGTTCGTCGCCGCGCAGCTACGGGCGGAGTCGGCGGTGTTCACATCATGGCCGAGGCTTTATCACCTGCGCCAAGAGCAGGGCCGGCACGAAATCGACCTGCTCGCGGAGCTCGGCGCCGACCGGGTGATCGCTATCGAGGTGAAGGCCGACGCCGCACCCAGCGCGGAGGCGAGCGGCACCTGCGGTGGCTCCGCGATGAGCTCGCCGACCGTTTCGTGGCCGGCGTGGT
>NZ_CAUVXO010000596.1:0-3110 GCF_963555865.1 Protofrankia sp. Cr1 | reverse complement strand
CGTCCAGATCGACGACGGCTACCAGGCCGAGATCGGCGACTGGCTGACCCCCTCGAGCCGCTTCGCCTCACTACGCGACACGGCCAGCCGGATACGCGACCACGGCCGGCGCGTCGGCATCTGGACAGCCCCCTTTCTCGTCAGCCCACGCTCTGTGCTGGCCCGTGAACACCCTGACTGGCTGATCCCCGATGTCGGTGCCGGCACCAACTGGAATGTCGAGCTGCGGGCGCTCGACGTCACCCACCCCGACGCCTCGTCCTATCTGAGCCGCGTATTCAGCGAGTTCCGCGACATGGGCATCGACTTCTTCAAGATTGATTTCATCTATGCGGGGGCGCTGGACGGCGAACGGCATGCCCGCGGCGTCAGCGGGCTGGAAGCTTACCGGCAGGGCCTGCAGCTCATTCGCGGCGCGATCGGGCCCGGCTCGTACCTGCTCGGCTGCGGCGCGCCGATCCTGCCCAGCGTGGGGCTGGTGGACGCGATGCGGGTGAGTCCCGACGTCGACCCGAGCTACCTGCCTGCGGGCGGCGACCTGTGCGCCCCGTCGCAACAGGCCGCTGCCCTCACCGGACGGTGGCGGGCATGGCAGCACGGCCGGTTCTGGGTCAACGATCCCGACTGCCTCATCGCACGGCTGGCCGTCGAGCGGCGCGCGGACTGGGCCGCGCACGTGGAACGGTTCGGCGGACTGCGAGGTAGCAGCGACCGGCTTCGCGACCTCGACGGCTGGGGACTGGCCACAACTCGTCGCCTTCTGACGAGGGTGCCTCCGGTTCCCTTCGAACAAGATCGACTGGAGGGTTGACAGATGGCTACTGTGACGTTTGACCGGGCTACCCGTCGGTATACGGGTGGGTTGACACCTGCTGTTGACAGTTTCGATCTGCAAATTGCTGACGGTGAGTTCATGGTACTGGTCGGCCCGTCGGGTTCGGGGAAATCGACCGCGCTGCGGATGCTCGCCGGCCTGGAGCAGGTCGACGACGGGGCGATCCGCATCGGGAACGACGATGTGACTTACATGCCGCCGGCCCGCCGGGACATCGCGATGGTGTTCCAGAACTATGCGCTCTACCCGCACATGGACGTGGCCGCCAACATCGGCTTCGCTCTCAGAATCGCCAGGGTGCCGAAAGCCGAACGGGACCGCCGGGTGCGGGAGGCCGCGGCGCTGCTCGACCTGGAACCGTACCTGCACCGCAAACCAAAGCAGTTGTCGGGCGGGCAGCGCCAGCGGGTGGCGATGGGCCGCGCCATCGTGCGCCAGCCCCGGGTCTTCCTCATGGACGAGCCGCTGTCGAACCTGGACGCCAAGCTGCGGGTGCAGACCCGTACTCAGATCGCCGACCTGGCTGCACGTCTCGGCGTCACCACCGTCTATGTGACCCACGACCAGACCGAGGCCATGACGATGGGCGATCGTGTCGCGGTGCTCCGCGACGGCGTGCTGAATCAGGTCGCCGAACCCCGGCAGCTCTACGACAGGCCGGCCAACGCGTTCGTCGCCGGCTTCATCGGCTCACCGGCGATGAACCTGCTGACCGTGCCACTCGTCGAGGGTCACGCGCTCCTCGGCGAGGCGCGGATACCGCTGCCGGCCGCCGCGGCCGCCACCGCCACCGGGTCCGTGCTGGACAGGGTCGAACTGGGCGTCCGACCCGAGGCGCTCATTCCCGTCGATCCGGTAGCCGGTAATGGTATCGCCGGCCAGGTCGGACTCGTCGAGGAACTCGGCTCCGACGCCTATCTGCACGTCAAAATCGACATTCCCGGCGGCACCGCCATCCTCATCGTGCGTACCGACGGCCGGACGAAAATCACCCGCGGCGAAGCGGTCCGCCTGGATGTACGCCCCGGAGAAATACATGTGTTCGACCCGCAGACCGGCGTCCGGCTCGGCGCCTGACGCACACCCGGAACAGCACCGGTGACGCCGAGAACCGATGACGCCGAGACAAGGAGACCATGGTGAGTAAAAGAATTCTCGCGTTGGACGCGGCCGGGCGGCTACTCGGCCAGTTCGGCGACATGGAAGACGGACATCTGTGGGCGCATCGGGAAACCCGGGCGGCGGGCGACGGCCGCCGGGTCGAGATGTTCGACCCGGTCACCCGGGTGTCAGTCATCGTCGACGCGCTCTCCTGCCGCCGGGTCTCCTGGGGGGTGTTCCGCGACGACAACATCGCCTGCCCGGAAGCCTCTTCCGCCCCAAGCCACTCAGAGTTCCGGGGACCGTGGCCACAGGCGATGCGTCAGAACCACGATCGCATCGCCTGTGGCCCTCTGGAGCTCCCCGCCCCCCGGTCGCAGCATCGACCAGGACCGCCAGCAAGCCGATGACATGGCCAGGCACACCCTTTACGAGTCGTCCCGACACTCGCTGGCTCCGCCTTCTGGCGCGGCAACGGGCACGTCTTGCCCTGCTGACGGCGGCGCTACTCGTTGTGCCGTTCACCGCGTTCACCGCGTTCACCGTACGTCCCGGGTCACCCCCGGTAGTCGATAATGTCCCTCCGGACTGCCGTGCGGTACCCGGAATCAGTCGTACGTCGGCGCGACTTGGTCTGATCTACCCGGAAAGCGGTGACACTCAGACGACCTTCGCCCCCGCCAGCGCCGGGATCGACGCCCGCTTCGCCGTGGAAAACGCCCACGGCGGCGTGGACGGCCGTCTCCTGAGCTACCAGTGGATCGACGACGCCTCCGACAACGGGACCAACCTGTTCGCGGCCCGCACCCTGGTCGAGGAGCACGGGGTTTTCGGCATCCTGGAAGCCAGCGACGCCAGCGCGGGCTCCGTGGAGTATCTGCACAACCAGGGGATTCCGGTGCTCGGTATCGGCACCGACCCGACATGGCTTTCCTACCCGAACATGTTCACACCGACCACCTGGGTGTCCAGCCACATCCCGATGGTCTGGGGCGAGTTCGTCCGCGACCAGGGCGGAACCCGAGCGGCGTTGATCGCCCCGAGATTCAGCCCGGACCTGATCCGGGTGGCCGACGTCATGGGACGCAGCCTGCAGGCCGCCGGCGTGCAGATCGTGGCAACCATTCAGATTGGCGCAAAGGGGGCCGACGCCACCGCGGTCGCCATGCAGCTC
>NZ_CAUVXO010000595.1:2147-3259 GCF_963555865.1 Protofrankia sp. Cr1 | reverse complement strand
CCGGTGGCGATGAGGGGGGCGAGACCGTCCACGGTGATGATGGTTTGACCGCGGTCGGCGGCGCCAACGGGCGGGGGGCGGGAGCCGGCGGCTGGCGGTTGAACTGAGGTGAGCGGTCGGCAGCCTCGCGGACGTCGTCGTCGAGGCGCACTCCGATCCCGGCGCGGGCGGTCCACCGAGGGCCGTAGACACTGCCGGCCGCATGGGCAAGATCGAGAGCGAAGGCGTGAGCGGAGGGCTGGCGGACGGCCGGATCCTTGGCCAGAGTTCGCAGAACCACCTCAGCCACCGGCGCGGGCACACCCACCAGCGGCGGTGGCGGCGAGTAGAGGTGCTGGTAGCCCAGGGCATGCGAGGACAGCGCCGGATCAAACAGCGGCGCCCCGACGAGCAACTCGTAGAGAAGCACACCCAGGGCATAGAGGTCGGTCGGCGGCCCCAACCGGCCGCCGACAAGCTGTTCAGGCGCCATGTACTTCGGGGTCCCGATGAGCATGCTCGCGGTGGCCGCGGACCCGTCGAAAATCTTCGCAATTCCGAAGTCGGTGACCTTGAGTAAGTCGCCGGTGTCAAACATGATGTTGTCGGGCTTGATGTCGCGGTGCAGTACTCCCTGGGTATGGGCGCAGGTCAGCGCTGCGGCCGCTGCCAGACCGACCGCGCAGGCGCCCTCCGGGGAGATCTCCGTGCGCCGACGGGTCAGCGTCCCCCCGCCCAGTAACTCCATGACGATCAGATGCAGGTCGTCGGCCTCGACATAGTCATAGACCCGCACCACATGCGGGTGATCCAGGGCTGCGAGGATCCGCGCCTCGGTCTTGAAACCACCCGGCGCGTTCTCCTGCGCCGGGGACAATATCTTGATCGCGACATCACGGTTCAGGTCGCGGTGGCGGCCCGACAGCACCAGCCCGAACGCGCCCGCACCCAGTTTGGTGCCCAGGTCGTAGCCGGGGAGCAGCGCGGCTACCTGCGCCTCGTCGACGATCACGACGCGAAAGCCGGCACGTGCCGGCGTCCGTCGTCCACGATCACACACTCACTCATACATCCCCCAGCGTAATGGGGCAATCCTAACCCCAGCCGATCGCCCCGGCCGAACCGGAGCGCCA
>NZ_CAUVXO010000595.1:0-1999 GCF_963555865.1 Protofrankia sp. Cr1 | reverse complement strand
CCGCACCGACCGCACCGAACGCACCGAACGCACCGGCCAAGGGCACGGCGCCTGCGTCTGCCTCGCAACTGATCACCTGGACTCGTGATCTATACTGACAGTCCTGCTAGGTTCCCCTGCGGGTCCGGACGTGCGAGAAGAGCTGTGATCGCACACCCTTTGACCTGCTGGAAGTTGGGCGGATATATGTCTCGGGTCACCGTCGAGGTCGACGAGGACCACCTCGCCGGGCTCCTGAAGAATGCCCGCGCGGGCCTGGCCGAGTTGATCTGGAACTCGCTGGATGCCGACGCGAACCGCGTTGACGTGTCAACTTCCACAAATGATCTCGGTGGTCCAGAAACTGTCACTGTCATGGATGACGGTCATGGGATGACGAAGGACGACGCTGTCCGTGGTTTCGGCCGGGTCGGCGGTTCGTGGAAGCGCTCCGCTGCAACCACCCGGACGCAACACCGCAGCCTGCACGGCAAGCATGGTCAGGGTCGCTATGCCGCGTTCAGTCTTGGTGGCCAGATCACATGGACCAGCGTCGCGGCCGATGGCGACATCGGTCACGGCGAAATTCGGATCACCGGGGATCGGAACGACCTGCGTCGCTTCGAGATAAGCGACAGTAAACCGTCAACAAGATCAATAACGGGCACGCGGGTCGTGGTCAGGCGGTTGGACGAGCGCGCGGTCGCCATCCTGGGCCGCGACGACATCGTCGACAACCTGACCGCCATCTTCGCGATATATCTCGAGTCGTACTCGCAGGTCACGGTGACCTGGTGTGGCACGAAGCTCGACCCATCCCGGCTCCAGGAAAACCGCGTGGAGTACCCACTGACCGTTCCGGGAATGGAGGGAAAGGCATCGTTGACGGTAATTGAATGGAATGCAAAAATCGATCGTGCCATCTTTCTCTGTGATTCCGACGGCATGGCGTTGCACCAGATCTCTCCCGGTATATGGGCGCCGGGCTTCGATTTTACCGCCTATCTTCGCTGGAACGGATTCCGCGACCTCGGTCGCGACATTCACCTCCTTGATTTTGAGCTCGAACAGGCGGCTCCGTTGCTGGAATGCGCACGAAGGACGCTGCGTGAGCACTTTCGGCGACAGGCCGTAGACAAACAGAATGCCCTCGTCCAGAAATGGAAAGACGATGGCACGTACCCGTATTTCGACGAACCAACCACACATCTTCAGCAGGCGGAACAGCAGACATTCGACGTGGTTGCACTCAGCGCAGCACGAATCCTGGACGGGCTCGATCCCAGAGCGCGGAAGTTCTCCCTTCATCTGGTCCGCGAAGCCCTGGAGTCCAACCCGACCGGCCTGCGACGCATACTCACCGAAGTTCTCGATCTTCCAAGCGACCGAATAGATGAGCTCGCCAGGCTCCTGGACCGCACCACGCTTTCCACGCTCATCAGCACGTCACGAAAAATCGGTGACCGGCTGGATTTTCTCGCCGGGCTCAATGCGCTGGTCTTCGATACGGAAAGCAATAGGCAGACACTCGAACGCCGCCAGTTGCACCGCATCCTCGCCGAAGAGACGTGGATCTTCGCCGAGGAGTACGCGTTGACCGGGGACGATGACCGCCTCCTCCAGGTCCTTCGAGGACACGCCGAGATCCTCGGCGACGACATCGACTTCACCGACTCGCGGACCCCGCCACGGCGGGCTGACGGTCGCGACGCAATTCCCGACCTTGTACTGTCCCGGAAGGTCGAACAGCATCAGAACCGTATCGAGCACATCGTCATCGAGCTGAAACGACCGAAGATCGATATCGGCGTGGCGCAGATCAATCAGATCGAATCCTACGCACTCGCGGTCCTCGATGACCCACGCTTCACCCAGGCCAACGTCTTCTGGGATTTCTGGGTGGTGGGCGTCCGAATGGACAAATATGCCGAAATGCGCCGTAACCAGGACTCGCTTCCGCACGGCTTCATTCAAAGATCAGGAAGATACAGCATACAGGTGAGAACCTGGGCAGAGGTCA
>NZ_CAUVXO010000594.1:0-3124 GCF_963555865.1 Protofrankia sp. Cr1 | reverse complement strand
CCACCTCGGGCCGCATCATCGGCCTCACGTCCGGCGGATCCGGTGGTTTCCCCATTACCGCGAACATGCTCTACCCCCCGGTCACCGATACCGGCTGGATCACCCCCGCGGTCGCGCAGGATGCCGCGGCAGGACCGCTGCGGCACGTGGCCCAGCCCGGCGAGGTCGACCGAGGTCATCACTTTCCTCGCCTCGCACCAGGCCAGATACGTCACCGGACAGATCATCCGCATGTCCTAGCGTGGATTTTCCCACCGCCGGCGGGTCCTCCGTCCGGCTTGGGTTCGACGGGGTGGGCGTGTCATCGACTCAGACCATGATCGGCGCGTGTTTGTTCTTGGGTACGATTTTCGGGCCGATATGCGTACCTGACGACAAACACGCGCCGATCATGGGGATAGCAGGCGCTCCGGGGTTGCATCCGGTACCCGAGTACAGGCTTACCGTCAGTTCGAGGCGCTCGCGGGAGGGCGTCCGGAGCGAAGGAGAGAGCCGTGAGCGGATGCGGACCCGCCGGGTGCACCCTGCCGACCGAGGAACAGCCGTTGCGGCTGGCCGAATGGGACAGGCTGTTCACCGACTCGCTTGTCGAGGTCACCCGTAGGCGTCCCACGTCGCTCGTGTTGACGTTGACCGCCTCCGGCGGGGTGGAGGCCGAGGTCCGGGACCTGGCCGGGCGGGAGTCGTCGTGCTGTGCGTTCTTCCAGTTCACGGTCGCCTTGACCGGCGAGACGGTTGTCGTCGCGGTGAACGTGCCGGATGCGCGCGCGGACGTGCTCGACTGGATCGAAACCAGCACTGCCCCGACCGTGCACCGGAGCTGCCGGTGAGCCTGGGCGGCCTGCGCACCAGCGAGCTCGCCACCGCGGCCGGGGTGAACACCCAGACGCTGCGCTATTACGAGCGGCGGGGACTGCTGGCCGCACCGGTGCGCACCCCGGGCGGGCACCGGCTCTATCCGGCCGAGGCGGTGAGCCTGCTGGGCGTCATCAAGGCCGCGCAGCGGCTCGGGTTCACCCTCGACGAGGTCGCCGAACTACTCGCCAGCGGCCGGCGCCGCCACCCCACCGGCGCGCTACGGGAACGTGCGGTCGCGAAACTCAACGAGATCAACACCAGGATCGAACATCTCGAGACCATCCGGACCGCACTCGCCGGGGTGATCGAGGCCGGCTGCGACAGTCTCACCCACTGCACCTGCCCGGACTGCCCGTTGCCCTTCGTCGAGATAGCCCCGATCCCTCCGGGCGACATCGATCACGATCACGATGTTGTCCCGTCCCGCCACACCGCCACCAGGAGGCGATCATGAACGCCCTGCCCACTCTGCCTACTCTGCCCACCGGAGATCGTCGTGGTCCAGGCCCGGCACCGGCCGCGCTGGCGTACGTCCTCGCCGACAGTGAGGTCGACGGCAAGTTCGACGTCGAGGAACCGCGCTCTCCCCGGCGGGTCGCGCTGTCCGGTGCGCTGGCCGTGGCCGCCTGCGCGGCGTGCTGCGCGCTCCCACTGCTGGTCGCCGCGGGAATGCTCACCGCCGGCGCAGCCGCGGCGCTGAACCAGACCCTTTTCGCCGTCGCCGTCGGCCTTGTTGTGCTTGCGGTCGTGTTCTGGGGGCGCCACCAGCGACGTCGCGCTGCCGTCCGTGCCGCGAGCAGCCACGGCGGTACCTGCGGGTGCGGCGGCGGATGCTCCTGCTAGGGCGTGTCTGATGGATCTTCGATCGTGCGGATCGATGCCCAGAAGGCGCCCCTTCGTGGATCAGTCGCGGTTGGCCGCTCGTCCGCGGGTCCGGGCGAGACGGCGGGCGGCTACCAAGTGCCAGATAGCCGTCAGTGGCGAAGGAGCGGGTTGAGTCAGCGGCCTCCGGTGACGTCGAGGATCGCTCCGGTGACGTAGGACGCCTCGGGCGAGCACAGCCAGGTGATCGCGTGTGCGACCTCGTCGGGCTCACCGCCGCGACCCATCGGGACGCCGGTCGCGAGGCGCTCGATGCGGCCGGGTTGCCCGCCACTGGCGTGGATGTCGGTGCGGATGAGGCCGGGGCGGACGGCGTTGACCCGGATGCCGTCGGCCGCGACCTCCTTGGCCAGGCCGATCGTCATGGTGTCGATGGCGCCCTTGGAGGCGGCGTAGTCGATGTACTCGCCGGGGCTGCCGAGGCGGGCGGCTGCCGAGGAGACATTGACGATGACGCCACCCGCTGCGCCGTGCCGCGTCGACATGCGCCGGATCGCATGCCCGGCGCACAGGAAGGCACCGACGACGTTGACGGCGAACATGGCGACGAGCCGGTCGTGGGTCATCTCCTCGACCCGTGCCGGTCCGGCGACGATGCCCGCATTGTTGACCAGCGCCGCCACCGGTCCCATGGCGTCCGCGGCCATGAACAGTGCGGCGACCGCGTCCGGCGAGGTGACGTCCGCGGGTACGGCGATGGCGGCCACGCCGGCGGCCTTGCATTCCGCCACGACCTGTCGGGCCGATGCGGCGGCTGCTCGGAAGCCGATGCAGACGTCCCAGCCACGGCGGGCCAGCAGGACCGCCGTGGCCGCACCTATCCCGCGGCTACCGCCTGTGACAACCACGACGCTGCGCACCCGTGACCTCCCAGACTGATCCTCCACCGCGAGCGAGCACCCGTCAGCAACGGTCCCACGTTCTGCCTACGGACCTGGCCCCGGCACTTGGCCGGTTTCAGGGACGTGGCTGATCGTGGAAGTCCAGGAGGGGGCGTTGGGGGCGTGGTTGTGCTGCCTCCGGCCGAACTCGGCACTCCTCTGCGAGTCGAGCCAAATCCTCATTAGCGCATACGCAACGTGACAGATTGGGTATTGAATTCACATTTCACATCGCCGACATCAACGATAAATCTAGATTCCTCTGACTGGATATCGCGGGTTACACCTTCAAGCGTGCTACCCGATCGCGTATCGTAGCCGTCGATCTGAGTTATTCGGAGATTGGCGATGTCGCCGAATTCAAGGTCCACCGGACGGCCCGACGACTCAATTTTACGCCAGTTTCCAGAATAGCGAAACCCGAGAACCAGCGTCACGTCGGCAACAAGAAAGGAAATCTTCTCAAGAATGGCATTGTTATGTAAATCCACGAGCCCGCTAGT
>NZ_CAUVXO010000593.1:0-3124 GCF_963555865.1 Protofrankia sp. Cr1 | reverse complement strand
ACCCAAGCCCAAATCGGTCGACCCCGCCGCCCGACGCGAGGTCGAGCAGACCATCCCGGTCGACGCGCTCTCCCGCGAACTGTTCACCGACCCGGAGGCGACCCTGGACTACTTCGAGACCCGGGCTGCCGCCGAGCCGATCACGCTGCTCGACGTCGGCGGCTACTTCGCCCCGACCCTGGCCGACCTGCACGAACGCTTCTCCGGCCAGCTCGTTGGGGTGATCGAGGACACCGAGAACGGCCACCGCCGCTACGCCGACCTCGACAAGCTGCCCTGCCCGGTGATCTCCGTCGCCCGCTCGCCGCTGAAGGACCCCGAGGACTTCCTCGTCGGCCAGTCCGTCGTCTTCTCCACCGAAGCCGTCATGCGCAGCCGCGGCGACATCCTGCACGGCCGCCCCGCCCTCGTGATCGGCTTCGGCAAACTCGGATCGTCGATCGCCCGCCTCCTGCACGCCAAGGGCGTCCGGGTCACCGTCTTCGACATCGACCCCGTCCGCCGCACCCAGGCACTGTCCCAAGGCTTCACCGTCGCCCGCGACCACGAAAGCGCGCTGAACGGCGCCGGGCTGGTCCTCTGCGCGACCGGCGCGGTCTCCCTGCACGGCGAGGACTTCCCCCACCTGCGTAACGGCGCCTACATCGCCACCGTCACCAGCAGCGAAGACGAACTCGAACTGACCGGACTCCCAGACGTCTACACCCGAACGGCGGTCGGTGAGCACGTCACCCGCTACCAGACCACCGGGCACTACTTCTACCTGGCCAACGGCGGCAACGCGGTCAACTTCCTCCACGGCGCCTCCGTTGGCCCGTTCATCTTTCTGGTCCAAGCCGAGATACTCGCCGGGATCAGGATGCTCACCGGCGGCGACCTCGCCCCCGGCATGCACGAGGTTCCCGCGGCCGACCGCGCCGCGATCGCGGCGCTCTGGCTCTCCTACTTCAACAGGTGATCGACTTGGCCATCACGGCAGACCACATCCGCACCACCCTCACCGCCTACCTCGACACCCACCCCGAGGACAAACCCGACCTCATCCCCGTTCTCGACCTCCTCGACACCGGAGCTGACCTCACCTCCCGCAAGGAGTTCCGCGGCCACGTGACCGCCGGCGCGATCCTCGCCGACACCGACGGGCGCATCCTGCACATCCACCACCGAGCACTGGACACATGGCTCCTGCCCGGCGGTCACCTCGAACCGCAGGACACCTCGCTGCTGGGGGCAGCGTTGCGCGAACTCGCTGAGGAGACCGGCATCCCCGCTGACGCGGTCGTCCCCGCGGGCGAGCATTCCATCCACATCGACGTCCATCCCATTCCCGCCAACGATGTCAAGGGCGAGCCGGAGCATCAGCACATCGACGTCCGGTACCTCTTCCGCACCACCGCCGACGTTCGCCAACTCCAGACCGAAGAGGTCACCGCCGCGACCTGGCGTGAGTTCCACACCCTCAGCGACGCCACGCTGCGACAACGCATTGCCGCAGCACTTCGCTGACACCCGACAATCCGCCCTGCGCGCATCCGGCCTCGGACGCGCGCAGGGGCGGCCCCCCATCACCGTCGCTCACGCACGCTGCACGTGCCTAACGTCCCTGAACGGCCCGCAACCCCTCCGCCTGCAAAAAGACTTGACAGCCGTAGATAACCGCCGGGCCGATCGCTCTGCTCTCCACCGCCCATCTCGCCGGCTACGCCGTTGCCGGCCAGCGCGATGCCATCGACAACGCCGCCGGCTGGTTGCTGCGCTGGCGCACCGGCCGCTTCCTGCCAGCATGCGCACGACCGGGACGCATTGCTGCTCCTGTCCTGACCGCGGGCGGTCAGACAGTGGCAGCCTCCCGCTCGGCGACCCTGACGACAACACGGCTGTACCGCTTGTCGACCGCCAGAAGGACGTCAGAGGCATCAGGCAGGCGGCCTCCGGCCGGGTGCGCCTCGATCCACAGCCGGACGCGCTGCCCACCGTCGCGCTCCCAGTCCCGGACGCGGCCCGCGAGGCGAGCCGCCAGCTCGGCGCCATCCGGGCCATAGCCGCAGGCGCCAACCTCGTAGCTGGGCATCTCGGCATCGCCGGTGGAAAGCGGCCGCATCGTGAGATAGGCCAGCGTCCCGCCCTCGACGACGCCCATGCTGCCCCACGGCCCCTTGGGATCCATCAGCCGACCCTGATCGACCGCGGTCCGCGAGATGAGAACCCGGCAGAAACCGTCCAGACCGGCGAGCCAGAAGTCGAGATGCTCGGTCCAGCCCCATGGGACCGCCACCCCGGTCCAGCGCACCGCCGCCGGATGGTCCAGCGACCGGCCGAGGGCCGCGGCACCCACGGGACGATGATCGTCAACGCGGACGACCAGGTCGGGACCGGCGCCGACAGGGATGTTCTGCTCCTTCACCGCGCCGAGGCCGCGCATCGGAATGAACCCATCCTCCACGACCGACCGGCTGCGCAGGATCGTCCCGTCGCGCTCGAAGACGACCGTCCGGGTCAGCCCCAGAATGCGCAACGGCACCACGAGACGCCCGTCCTCGGCGAGTTGCTCCCACCACGCCGCGGGGATATCCCATGCGCCGGCGGTGACCACGATCCGGTCGAAAACCAGCCGTTCTGGCACGCCGAGCATGCCGTCCCCGTGCACCACGGTGACGACCTCGCCTAGGCCTCGCAGCGCGTCGCGCGCCGAGGACGCCACGGCCTCGTCGTACTCAATCGTCGTCACGGAGCCGGCCGGGCCGACAAGGTACGCGAGCAGCGCGGCGTTGTAACCGGTCCCGGTCCCGATCTCCAGCACCCGATGGCCCGGGCGGACGTCGAGCTGCTCCAGCATGCCGGCAACCGTGCCGGGCGCGGAGGCGGAACTGACCGCGACTCCGTCGCTGTCGCGATGGGTGACGACCGGGTCAAGTCCGTAGGCCCGCTCCAGCGGGACGTCTGGGAGGAACAGGTGTCGAGGCACCGTCCGCATCGCCTCGTCCACCCGACCGGTGAGGACAGCGCCCCACGGACGCAACTTGTCGACCATCGCATTCCGCACGTTATCCGCTGTCGCCGGCCCAGCCCCGATGCCCACCGTCGCAGTGTAGTTCGCCTGTTGCGCGGACGGGCCGCCCAGGCC
>NZ_CAUVXO010000592.1:0-3129 GCF_963555865.1 Protofrankia sp. Cr1 | reverse complement strand
GACCCCAGGTCAGGACCGCGACACGCCGTCCGGCCGGAACCCCGCGCATCGCGGGTGGCATGCCATTCATCTTCAAGATCCACCTGGGAGCCCATCCGTGGTCGACTGGTGGTCGACGCCACAGAGGAACTCCTCAGTCTCCCGTGTACTGCGGTGCTCATCGCCGAGCGTCCGCCGCTGTCGGATCAAAGTGTCGGTGGCCAGAGCCCGCGCAGCCAAGTGATCGCCAAGAGCCTCCAGCACGCATGCGAGGCTATACGCTGATCGCAGACTGTGACGATGGTCGTCACCGAACAGCAGGCGTCGGCGGGCCAGGGTGTCCTCGTCCAACGCCCGCGCCGCCCGGTAATCACCGAGGGCGGCCAACCCCCGGGCGAGGTTGAAAGCTGACTCCAGGGTATCGGGATGGTCGTCACCGAACAGCCGCTGGCGGCGCGCCAGGGTGTCCTCGTCCAGCGCTCGGGCCGCCTGTATCTCTCCGATGGCGGACAGGTCGAGGGCAAGACGGGTGGCAGACGTGAGCGTGTCGGGGTGGTCATCGCCCAAAAGCCATCGGCGGCGCGCCAGGGTCTCCTCGTCCAATCCCCGCGCCGCGTCGAGATTGCCGAGAGCCCGTAGGTCAGCTGCGAGGTTGGATGCGGACAGCAGCGTGCTGGGGTGGTCCTCCCCGAGCAACCGGCGCTTCCGTGCCAGCGTGTCCTCGTCCAATGCCCGCGCCGCATTAAGATCACCGAAGGTGCGCAGCCGGAAGGCGAGGTTGTTCATCGACTCGAGGGTGTCCCTGTGATCATTGCCGAGCACGCGCGTTCGACGGGCCAGGGTGTCCTCGTCCAATGCCCGCGCCGCTTCAAGGTTGCCGACGGCAGCTAGCCGGATCGCGAGATTGGATGCTGATTTCAGAGTGTACCGATGATCCTCACCGAGCACTCGCCGCCGGCGGGCCAGAGTGTCCTCGTCCAACGCCCGCGCCGCCCGGTAATCACCGAGGGCGGCCAACCCCCGGGCGAGATCGGACGCGGCGGTCAGAGTATCGGGATGATCATTTCCAAGAGTTACCGCCCACTGCTGGTGGAGACGCGCATTCAGTTGGTGGGAGGTCCGGTAGTCTCCGCGGCCCCGAAGGTAGTCGGCGGTGGTCAGTAGCAGTCGTCGCAAGCCTGTATCGGTATCGGTGGTGGGAGCCTCTGTATGCAGAGCGGGTGCGGCCAGAACATGGGCGGCCAGGGCCGCCCAGTCCTGCCAGCCGGCCGGATCGCGGAAGTCACCGGGTGGCATGGCTGCGGCAAGCAGGTCCCGAACCCGGGCGGCCGTAGTGGCTGCGTGATCGGTGCGGAGGTGCGTGCGGACGACTACTTGCACCAACCGGTGCAGGATGATGCTGGCGTCGACACGGCGGGCAAGCCCGTAGCGGCGGATGGCGGCGACCACGTCGTCAAGGTCATCGTCGATGGCAACAGTTCGTAGTGGCTCATCCAGGTGGTCAGGCGTGAACCACGACAGGGGGATCGGTTCGGGGCCGAGGTAGGCGGCGAGCTCAAGGAGCTGGATGGCGGCCGGCGTGGTGGTACGCAGCCGTTCCAAAGCCAAAGACCAACAGGTGTCGATCGTGCCGCCGTAAGCAAGATCCTCGCCCCGAGCAAGCATCGTTGCCCGCCTGGATCGGAAGCGGGTCAGGTAGTCGGCTGTCGTCGTGCCAGTTGCCTCGAGGTAGCCGGCGGTCTGTTCGAGTGCCAGGGGAAGCCCGCCCAGTTCGTCCGCCAGTTCAGCGGCCAACTCGGCGTCGAGACCGTGGATTCGGCGCTGCAGGAACCCCGCTGCTTCGTCCCGCGTGAACACGTCGATCTCCACCGGCGTGGCCATCGCTCCCCATACCGGGCTGCGGGATGTGATCAGAACATGGCCGCCGACGCTGGCTGGGAGCCACGGACGTAGGTCGGCGGCGACTTCAACGTTGTCAAAGATCAAAATCCAGTCATCTCGGCGGGCCAGCGCCGTGAGCACGGTGTAAGCGTCGGTCGCCGTTCCGGTTACCGGGAGATCAAGGTGGGGGGCCAGTGCGGCCAGCTGGTCGCCGATGAGGGTGGCCTGTTCGGCGCTCACCCACCACACCAACCTGTAGTCAGCTGCGTGCTGCCAGGCATGCTCAATCGCGAGTTGTGTCTTGCCCACCGCGCCCAGCCCATGAAGCGCGACAGCGGCGAGCCCACCCACGTTGCTGGCGAAGGTGCTGGCGATCCGATCGAGGATCTGCCGACGGCCGGTGAAGGTTGCCAGGCGACCTGGCACGTTCCATACCGCGGGAAGCACGGCAGGCCCTGGGCCAGAAGAGGGCTGCGACGGTTGCGGATTCCTATCCGGGGAGAGAATCCCGAGGGCGGTAAGCTTGGTCGCAACCAGTTCGACGAACTGTTCGGGGTCACGCCCTCGCAGATCGATCGCTACGAGGTCGGAGAGCAGACCGGGTAGGGGCGTGTCGTCAAAACGGGCTGGGAGGACGTACTCTCGCCGTTCGCGTACCGCCCGGTTGAGAGCGGCGCGGCGTTCCAGTCTGGTCCAGTCCCGGGACGCGTAGTCGGCGGAGACGAACACCACCACAGCCGCTGCCTGCTCGGCGTAGATATCCGGGAGCTCCTCGGCCAGGTAGCGGCCCCACAGCTCAAGTTGTTCGTCGGCGTCGTAGAAGCAGCGCACGCCCCGCGCTTTCAACGCTGCCGCGACACGCTCGACGTAGGCGCGCTGCGCGCCAGCGAACGACAACGCTACTTCCCACCGCTGCCCTGACGCGCCAGTCCCAGATTCCCCGCTCATGGTCGGCAATCCTGCCAGGGCTGCCGACGCACACTGGCCAAGTGGTCGTGCAGCACCGCATGGCCGCTGATCTGGGCGCCGAGAGCGCACTCATGAGCTGATGACGCTCGCGGCCTGCCTAGCGATGACGATCCCAGCCAGCTTGACATCTTCCAGGTCGCCATCAACGATGGTAGACGCTCGAGGCGTACTCGACCCTGATCAACCCGTTCGACCAGCGGCATCGGCTCGAAGAGCAGTCCGAGCTGCGTGACGCCTGCGATGAGGGAACCATGAGTTTTGAAGAGGACTGCCTCGAGTACATGGATTGCCGCGATCCCC
>NZ_CAUVXO010000591.1:2621-3427 GCF_963555865.1 Protofrankia sp. Cr1 | reverse complement strand
AGCTCACCGACGGTGGCATGGTGATCGACCGACAGCGGGTGGACCGGCCCGTCCAGCGGCCGGTGGTGTGGACAGTGACCGTCCCTGGTCAGGGTGACCGGCGCGGTCTGGCCGGTGCCGCCGTCTATGCGCAGCATCCGGTACTCCGGCGGGTTGCCGAACAGCACGCGCAACGCGACCAGCGTCATCCACCCGGCGACAATCGAGGTGGCCACGATCGACGCCGGTTGCGGACCGTCCGCCCGGATCTCGGCGCAGCTCCACGGCAGGTCGGACTCGCCGCGCTCGTGTGGGGTGAGCGAGCAGCCGTAGCAGGGCTCGCCCGGGTCCATCCGCAACCGGATCTCACCGCCCCACGCGAAGGTGCCGCCGTCCACGAGTGGCGCGCCGACCAGCGCTGCCCGTCCGAGCAGGCGTAATCGGGCACGCCGGGCGTCGAGACCGCCCAGGACGACCCCGGCGTCGGCCAACTCGCCAAGGCCGACCCCGGCGGCCAGGTCGGCCTGTCGGGTCTCGACGGCGACATCCGGGGCGAGCCGGGCCAGCGCGGTGGCCGCGGCGGTGACCTTCGGTCGTCCGATGTCCTCCGGTTCGAGCAGCACCGCACGGCTGAGGTTGCTCGCCGCGACCGTGTCCGGGTCGCAGAGGATCAACCGTCCGACACCGGCGAGTGCCAGGTTCTTGGCCACCTCGTTGCCGAGCGCGCCCACTCCGACGATCACCGCGGTGCTGGTGGCGAGCAGGTCCTGGTCCCAGTCGGGGATGAGGCGATGGCGGGCGTAGCGGTCGCCCACCAGGGTCATCGC
>NZ_CAUVXO010000591.1:0-2321 GCF_963555865.1 Protofrankia sp. Cr1 | reverse complement strand
CGGGGCGTCCGGCCCCCCCATGTCGGGCCGGGCAACCTGGAGCGCGTGCGGGGCGAGCCGGACGACCGGTACGTCACCGGCGGGCGGCCAGGCGTCGAGCAGGCCGGCGGCGAACGCGGCCAGGTCCTCGGCGTCCATCCCGGCGTCCTGCGCGGTTCCGTTCGCTTTATCCGTCGCAGTGTCCGTCGCGGTGTCGGTCGCGGCCTTGTCCGCACAGCGCAGCGCCGGATCAAGGTGGACGACCAGAGCGGCGTCATCGGCCCCCCGCACGCGGACCCTGTCCCCGCGACGGAAGGTGTGACCGCATGTTCTGCATCTGAGGTGCGTCCACCATGACTCCGAGTGGGTGACGGCGGTCCGGCTCCCGTCGCCGCCGACCGGACTGCCTTCCAGTGCCTCACCGGATGGTTGTGGGTCCAGCCCCTCGCTGATGCCGGCTTCGAGCGCGGCCAACTCGCCGGCACCCGGGGGATCAGAGCTCAGCCGCACAGCATCTGCTCCGTGGGGCCACCGCCGAGGTCCGCCAGCAGCGCCTCAAGGACGGCCGGACGGAACGCGTCGCCAATGATCTCCACCCCGGACTCGGTCACGGTGATCTGCAACCGGACCAGCCGACCGTCTGGATAGTCGGCGTATTCGGATCCGTCGATGAGGTCCGGTAGAGACTCGACGAACGTGTTGCCGCTGGTCCGGCCGTCCGCCACGCTTCCGTCCGCCATGCTTCCGTCCGGCCCGCCGCCGTCCGTCCCGCTGCCATCGGTGGACTGCTTCACCGATCATCCCCCCATCGTCCCGGGATCGGCTGCCCACAGTGCGGGCAGGTGCCGTGCGTGACCACCGATTCCAGTGTCTCCCAGATGCCGCGTTGCACCAGCGACATCTCACATACCGGGCAGCGGGTTTCCCGGCCGGCGGCGCCGAGTGCCCGTTCGACGTAGACAAACCGCAGGCCGGCGTCCCACCCTGCCGCCCGCGCCGCAGCCAGGGCCTGCGGGCTGGTCGGGGGCGGCCGGCGCATCCGGAAGTCCGGGGTGAAGCGCAGCAGATGCCAGGGGATGTCCGGATCGATGCCGGCGAGGTGGCGGGCGATGGCGCGCAGCGCGTCCGGTTCGGCGGACACGCCGGGGATCAGCGGCGTGGACACCTCCACCCACACGCCGGCGGCGCGGAACCGCTCGACCGCGTCCAGCACGGGACGCAGCGGCGCACCGGTGAGCCGCTGGTGGGCGGACTCCCGCGCGGCCTTGACGTCGATGTTCACCGCGTCCAGCACCCCCGCGACCAGATCGATGGCGGGTGCGGTGAGGAAACCGTTGGTCTTCCACACGAGCGGCACGCCCGCCGGGGCTGCGAGGGCCGCAAGGTCCAGGGTCAGCTCCGGGGCGAGGCTCGGCTCGCTGTAGGACATGCCGAGGGACGCGCCGTCCGCGGCGGCCTGCGCGATCAGCTCGGCGGGTTGTGCGGGCCGGGCCGTCCAGGCGACGTCGGCGACCTGGCCGTACTGGGACAATCTGTGGTTGACGCAGTAGTTGCAGCGGAACGAGCATCCCGGCCCGGCGATCGTGAGCACCCGGCTCCCCGGCCGGACGTGGTAGAGCGGCTTGCGCTCGATCGCGTCGAGGTGCGCGACGGCGACCGCGTAGGTGGCGGTCTCCAGCACGCCGGCGTGGTTACGCCGCACGGCACAGACGCCGGTCTCGCCGACCCCCAGCTCGCAGCCGTGCGGGCACAGTAGACAGCGGATCCGTTGGTCGTCTGCGTGGCTTTCGCCGGATCCGCTCCCGCTGGGCTCGTTTTCGGCGGGTTCACCGAGTAGCGCCGGCCGCCACTGCGGCCCGGGTAGACCGTCAGGCCGTCGGTCGTCAGGCATGACGTGCTCCGACCGCGGATGGCCGGTCGCCCGAACCCCGCACCGGCAGGCGAGCGGTCGCCCGAGCCCCGCGCCGGCGGTCGCCTGAACGATGTGACTTTCGTGCTGCTCCCATAGCAGTGGATTCACATCCTTCGGCCGACGGGCGAGGGCTCGCCCGAGCCCCGCGCTGACGGCTGGTGGTTGTCCAGTCCAGCAGACCTGCCGATGTGGGTCTGGTCGTCGGTGGTCGGGGTGAGTAGGGCGTGGATGGCGTCGGTGAGGGTGGCCGCGTCGGGGTGGGGTGGGAGGTGGCGGTGGTACCGCCCGTCTGCGGTGGCAGTGGCGGTGGCGGTGCGGGATGTGTGGATGGTGCCCGGGTTGGGGGGTGGGGTGCCGGGGGGGTGGGTGGTCAGGAGTCGCAGGTGGGGTCGGGGTGGACGGGGTGGTCGTGGGCCTGTCTCGTATACAC
>NZ_CAUVXO010000590.1:0-3131 GCF_963555865.1 Protofrankia sp. Cr1 | reverse complement strand
GTTCGGTGGCCGAATCCCGGCTCCCCCGCGGGCTGCCGCTGTTGATATCCGGGGGCTGCGGCCTGAACTGCGAGTGGAACAGAAGCTGGCGTGAGTCCGGCCTCTTCACCGACGTCTTTGTCCCACCTTGTGCCAATGACTCCGGTTCGGCTATCGGCACCGCTATGGACGCGGCGACATACTTTGGTGAGCCGTGCCGTCTTGAGTGGAATGTCTACGCGGGGGCCCCGTTCGTGCATGACGGGGAACCCGATCCCACCCGTTGGTCGGTCCAGCCGCTGCACGTCGAGCGACTTGCCAGGCAGCTGCTGGACGGTGGTGTGGCCGCGTGGGTCCAGGGACGCTACGAGATCGGACCGCGCGCGCTCGGGCACCGGTCGTTACTCGCATCTCCACTGACTGCCGGGGCGAAGGACCTCCTCAACACGATCAAAAAGCGCGAAGGGTACCGACCGATAGCGCCCTGCTGCATTGCCGAGGACATGGGCCTCTGGTTCGACAACCCGGTCGAGGACCCGTACATGCTGTACTTCAGCCGCGTCCGGACCGATGCTCTGCCAGCGGTCACCCACGTCGACGGAACGGCGAGGGTCCAGTCGGTGCGATCCAGCGACGAGCCCACTCTGTACCGGCTGCTGGAATCATTTCGGGCTGTTTCGGGCTACGGCGTCCTGTGCAACACCTCACTGAACTTCTCCGGGCACGGGTTCATCAACCGCATGTCGGAGCTCATCGGCTACTGCGAGGCGAAGAACATCTCAGACGTTATCGTCGGGGACAGCTGGTATCAGCGCAGCAAGGTCGGTTCGACCCACACCTAGCGTGTTGTCGCCGGGTGGATGCCGGCGAGCCGGCGGGCCGCGGTGACGGCCTGGTCGCCGAACCGTTCGTAGTAGCGGGAAAGCAACGTCAGGTCCACGGCGCTCTGAATCCCGTGTGGCCACGCCGGATCGGTCAGGGTTGCCAACAACCGCCGGTGGATCTGGTCGATCTGGTCGTCGGCGTCCTCCACCTGCCGGGCCGCCTCCCGGTCATCATTGCGGATCGCGGCGGCGAGCTGGTCGGCCAGGTCGCCGCACAGCCGGCCGAGATGGGTGATGGTGGGACGCAGCGGCGCCGGGACCACCGGGGCGGGCCGCCGGAGGTCGGCGGTGGCCGCGATGTGATCGGCAAGCTCGCCCATCCGTTCCACCCCGGTTGCTATCCGCAGACAGGCGACCACAAGTTGTAGGTCCCCGGCCACCGGATTCTGACAGGCAAGCAGCACCACGAGCTCGTCGTCCAGCTTCCGGCTGCGGACCTGCAGGCTCTGCAGGGCGGCGTGGACCGCAGCGGTATCAGCCCGGCCGGCATCGGGGCCGGCCACAGCGACGGTGGCGGCTGTGACGATCCGACTCGCCTCAGCGGCGAGCTCGCCGAGTGCCACCCGGACCCGGTCCAACTCGGCGGTGTAGTCAAACCGGTGCGGTCCCGGAACATCCATAATCCGATGAACCTCCATAGTCCGATGAACCTCCATAATCCGATAGTGGCGCCATCCTGGCGACCCTGCCCGTCGGGAGCATGCGCCACGTGGACGTCAGCCACCGACACTGCTCGGACCGGGCGCCGGGCGTGCGCTGGGTGCGCTGGGTGCGCTGGGTGCCAGCGGCGAGTTCCTGACCCGGAAGACCCGCGCGACATTGTGCGGCAGCCACCAGTTCCAGCGCCCGAACAGTGCCATCGCGCTCGGAACGAGCAGTGCACGGATAATGGTCACATCGATGATGATCGCCGCGCCGAGCCCGAACCCGAACTGCTGCAGACCGACGATCGACCCGGCCACGAAGCCCATGAAGGCGGCGAACATGACCAGGCCGGCCGCGGTCACAATGCGCCCGGTCTTGGCCAACCCGAGCGCCACCGCGGTCTCGTTGTCCCGGCCGGCGTCCCACTCCTCGCGCATCCGGCTCACGAGGAAGACCTCGTAGTCCATGGACAGACCGAACACCATCGCAAAGATGAAGACCGGGATCCAGCCCTCGATCTGGTCGAAGGAAATGAGCCCGAGCGCGCCACCCACGCCCCACTTGAAGAAGACCACCAGCAGGCCGTAGGCGGCAGTGATCGAAAGCAGGTTCAGGACGATTGCTTTCAGCGGGAGGATGATCGAACGGAAAGCCCGCAGCAGGAGGAAATACGTGAGGACGAGCACCCCGAGCACCAGCCAGGGAAAGGCGCTATAGGTGAGGTGCAGGAAGTCGACCCCGCTCGGAGGGCCGCCGCCGGCGTAGACGGCGACCCCGGTGGGGAACCCGGCCGCCGGGACGAGGTCCTGGCGCAGGCGGTGGGCGAAATCGAGCGACGCGGGCGTCCCGTACTCACTCTTCCCGATCACCTGTAGCTGTAGGTAACGCCGGGACGGGTCGACGAACTGCGTGCTGGCAGGGTCGAAGATGACCGCGGCGACCTGCGAATCGGCACGAAGACTGTGCTGGAGCCGCGTCAGCCCGGCCTGCACCTGGGCGTCATCGGCCCCGCCTGGCCGGTGGGAGTCGATGACGACCGTCGTCGGCGCCAGGGCGCCCGCGCCGACCGCATCGGAAAGGATGTCAAGGCCCTGGACACTCTCGAGAGTGCGCGGGATGCCCTTGTTCGAGCCCGGTCCGAGCTCGAGGGCCAGCACTGGCAGCGCGAGCGCGACGAGCAGTGCCGTGCTGCCCGCCGCGATGGCCGCCGGGTGGCGCATGATCGTCCATGCGAGACGAGCCCAGACGTTCTCCTCCGCCTCTCGGCGCTCGGTGATGGAGCGCGGTAGGAGCCGCACCCGATCGAGCTTCGCGGCCAGGAAGTACAGCAGGACGGGTAGCAGGGTCAGTGCGCAGGCGACCGAAATAATCGGGATGAACAGGCCGCCGATGCCGAAACCACGCATGAACGGCAGGGGCATGGCCAGCATCAGCGTGAGACCGATGGCGACCGCCGTGCCGCTGAACACGACCGCGCGGCCGGCTGTCGCCATCGTGGCGACGATCGCGTCCTGCGTCGCCTTACCGCTGTGGAGCTCCTCCCGGTAGCGATAGATGATGAGCAGCGAATAGTCGACAGCGATACCCAGGCCGATCAGCGGGACCAGGTTCTGCAGATACGTC
>NZ_CAUVXO010000589.1:0-3137 GCF_963555865.1 Protofrankia sp. Cr1 | reverse complement strand
AGTCGAAGGTGCGTGCGAGGAGGTGGCCGGGTGCGGTGATCGTCTCGTGGAGGATCCGATGGTCGGTTCCGACGTCGAGGACGAAGTAGAAGCGTGAGGGGACGAGCGCGAAGGCGAGCTGGGTGTGTCCGTCCCGGCGGCTCAGGATGGTCCCGTCGGTGGGTGCGGCGGCGCCGTAGGGCTCAACGTCGAGGAACCGCTCTCCGCTCATCGGCGTGTCGGTGCCCGATGGTGCGGCAGCCGCGGTGTTGCTGGTGACGGTTTCGTGCAGGGTCAGGGATTCGACCGCCCGCATCGTGTCGATCACCTGGGTGAGCAGGGTGGCATCGGATGCCGGGGGCCAGGGGATGGTGAGGGTGGTGGTACCGCCGGTCCACCCGTCCGCGGTGGTGTGCAGGGTGAGCTGGCTGTCGGGGGAGGCCCAGCTGACCGGCGCCAGGTAGCAGCCGGTGCCGCAGCGTTGCACTGTGAGGGTTCGTCTGACCCCGGCGGCGGTGAGTTCGGCGGTCAGCCGGAGGTGGGGCTGGCTGGTCGGGGTGTCCTCGGGCACGGCGAGGCGGACTTCCAGTTGTCCGTCGCTGGCGGCGATCGCGACGGTGACCTGGCCGGCGAGGCTGGCCAGCCGGAGGGTCGGCCCGTCCGGTGGTGGCGGGAACGCCAGGTCGGTACTGATGGGGGCGGCCGGGGTCATGGATACCAGCAGGCCGGTCAACGCCAGGACGCCGACCAGGGCGGTGCGTTCGATGCGTGCCGCGCCGGCAGGCCGTCCTGTGTCGGGCACCGTGCCTGGTCCGGTGGCGGTGGCGGTGGCGGTGGCGGTGGGCCGGGTCCGGGCCAGGTGTCGGCGGGCGGCCAACGCGAGGGCGACGGTGAGGGTGACGAGTCCGAGTTTGACCAGCAGCACCCGGCCGTAGCCGGTGTGGAGGAGCGCGGGCAGGTTCGGGACGAGCTCGATGGAGGTGAGGGTGCCGGTGGCGACCACGACGAGGAACAGGCCGAGGGCGATCCGGCTGTATCCGGCGAGCAGCGCCCGCACCGCGAGCGGGCTGTGTCGCATACGGGCGGCGACGCGGACGACGTGCAGGAGCGTACCCACCCAGATCGCCGCCGCGGTCAGGTGGATCGCAGTGACGAGAGCACCCCAGTCGGGCGCCGCCGCGGTCAGGTGGCTACGCCACGCCTCCGCACCGACCACCGCCACCATCGGAACGACGATGAGGCCGCGGGGGCGGCGCAGGGTCGCCAGCCCGACGGCGACGGCGAAACCGAGGGCCTCGACGAGGGTGATCCGGCCGGGCACGGTGTCTGCCAGCCCGGACAGCGACAGTCGCCGTAGTCCATCGGCGATGCTGCCGTCACCGAGCAGGTGGACGGCCAGGCCGACCGCGGCGGTGAAGCCGAGCAGGCTGCCAGAACGCAGCAACGGTGCTACGGCCGGCACGGTCTCACCCGCTGGGGTGCGACGCTGCGTCCGGCCGGTCAGCTCGGCGCCGACCGCGCCGCCGAGTACCAGCGCCAGCCCGGTGAACAGCAGCCAGCGCAGCACCGCCGCCGTTACTAACCCTCGGGTGCCGGCGGCACGGGCGTCGCCGCCGGTCGCGGCGGGTATCCCGACGGCGAAGCCGACGCTGCCGGTGACGATGTCGCCGTCGTCGGCGACGACCTGCCAGTCCACGGTGTACCGGCCTGGGGGCAGCACGGCGTCCGGTCGTGCCGACAGCCGCCGGCCCGCATCGGCGACGGCCGGCGTGGACAGCGGGATCGGCCCCCGAGCCTGCCCATGTAAGGTCAGCGCCTGCCCGTGGATGGTGACGGGCTCGTTGAAGATCAGCGTGAGCTGTGTCGGGGAGCTGGAGACGGAATAGCCGGCTGGCGGGCTGGTCGTCAGCAGCGCCGCGTGCGCGGAGGCCGGCGCCGCGGGTATCAGGATCAGCCCCGCCGCGAAGACCATCAGGCTGGCCGCACGCCGGGTGTGGCTCACGGTTCCCCGCCCGCGGCCATCAGTACCTCGCCGGTCGGTGATGATCCGCCGTTTGCGGAGGTGCCGCGTCCGGCGTCCGGCTGCCTTCCGTTCCAGCGGCGGCGGGTCCGGATGGGTGCGCAGATCGTGCTGGCGAGGGAGGCAGGCGCGCGAGCGTGCGGCGTAGCCGGCGTTCGGAGAGCCGGCCGTAGGAGAACGGTGCGCCGTCCACCAGCACACCCGGCGCGAACAGCATCCCCGCCTGTGCGGCGAGCGTTCGGCCGGCGTCGCTGTCCAGGGTGACCTCTTCGACGGTGAGGGGATGATCGCGCGCGACGCGGGCGAGGACGGCCTTGGCGTGGTCGCACAGCGTGCAGTCGGCCTGGGTGAGTAACGTCACCGTGACCGCCCAGGCGGCCGGTGGAGGGGTGGCGCTGGTGGGTGTGCCTGTCATGACGGGCGTTGCCCGGTGCGCAGGTCGGTGAGCAGGCGGGTCACCGGCACGTACATGGTGTAGCGGGGGGCGCCGCCGTAGTCGGCCCGCTAGCGGGGTCGTGCCTACCACCAGTTCATGCATCCGGCACCCGGCCTCCGCCTCACCTACTCCGACCGACCACGTACTAAGGTGAATAGTAGCAATGCCCGGCTGGCCGTCGCGAGCGCTGGGGCTGCGGTTTACCCGGCCGTCGCTGGCGGTCGAGAGGGCAGACGGTGAGGGGGACATCATGAAGTCGTTGCGTTGCTGCCTGAACCCGAAGGTCATCGCCGGTCTGGCGGTGGTCGCGGTTGTCGGCTAGGTGGCGGTGCCTGGCGGCGGCGTTGCCGCGCCGGTGCTGGTCGTGCTCGTCTGCCCGCTGTCCATGGCTGCCACCAGGCAGGCGGCGACCATTACACGGACGTGCCGCGTCCGCGCGCCAGCTCGCCGCCGTTCGCCCATCTGTGCGTCTCCCGAGACCTCACTCACCGTCCACAGCGGTCCCGGTCAGCCGGCTGGTGGGGCTGCATACAGCGGGCAGTAGGCGGTGTGGGTGGAGGCCAGGACCGGGCCGGCGGCGACGACGGCCGGGATGAGCAGCACGGCGGCCACCGCCGTAGCGCCCAGAGTCGTACGGGCGACGCCGAGGGGGTGCGCAGGTCGTAGCAAGCGACGGACCCGGCCCAGTGCGGTCGGCCCACC
>NZ_CAUVXO010000588.1:0-3152 GCF_963555865.1 Protofrankia sp. Cr1 | reverse complement strand
GTACAGATCCGTCGCAGGGCCGAGCGCGGCGAAGTTGCGCTGTTCGGGCGCCATCCAGAACGGCGTCCCCGTCCGGCCGAACGCCGTGGTGTGCTCCAGCAGCTTCGCGATCCCGAAATCGACGATCTTCAGCGTGCCGTCATCGCCGAGCAACAGGTTTGCCGGCTTGATGTCACGGTGCAGCATCTGCTTGCCGTGCACGTAGGCCAACGCGTCCGCGGCCGCAAGGCCGATCCCGCACACCACCTCCGGCGGCAAAAGCCGGAGCACCTTGTCCAAAGACCGACCGTCGACGAACTCCATGAACAATAGGAATAGATCATCGACGTCGATGACATCAAAAATGCCGACCAGATGCGGGTGATTCAGCCGGGCCAGAGCTTTCGCCTCGTCGACGACGCGCTGATGCATATCCGTATTCTCGACCAACACGGCTTTGACCGCGACAAGTCGATCCAGCCGACGATCAAACGCCTGGAACACATCACCGAAACCACCACCACCAAGCCTGCCACGCAGTTCAAAACGGTCGGGTAACGCCCGCGCCACATGATTACGGTCAACTGACACAGTCCCGCCGCTCCTCCCTGGCGACCGCCCGAGGATCCCGGAAGGTACGGGCCGTGATCCCCCGGATGGGATAACTGTAGCCAATCAGGTTCATCCGACGGCAAGCAGCTGACCGGTACGCAACCGGCGGAAGCCTTCCCCAGGGGATCATCAAGACAAAATGTAACCAGAATATTACATTCTGTGCAGATCCACGAACAGGGGAGCCACCTTATGACCGAGACAGCGGTCGCCGATCAGAGCGAGACGGCTATCTCCTGCCCCGACCCCGGCGCTGGCGTTGGGGGGAGTGCGAGGCCGGCGGGGTAGCGGACCGGGGTCCGGAGTGGGTACCGGGGAGTGGCTCGCTGGGGTCCAGCCGATTCAAGGAGTCGATGAAGCCGTCGAGTTCACCGGGTTCGAATCGGCATCGGCCCATCGCCCACCACAGCTCACCGCGCGGGTTCCCGTCGAGTTTGTACGTGCCGTCGGGTAACAGCACAGCCCAGGCGCCGCCGGGCAGTCCAAGCAGGGTTGCGACCACGGTGAGCGTGGCCGGGTCCCACAGCCGGATCGTGCCGTCGGTGCTCGCGGTGGCGAGCAGGCTGCCATCGGGTGCCGCGGCGAGCGCGGTGACTGGGCCGAGGTGCCCGCTGAGCCGACCGATCAGCGTACCTGTTCGGGCGTCGGTGAGGCGGACGGTGGTGCCGTCGGCAGCCGCGTAGAACCGCCCATCGGGGCTGGTGACCGATTCTGGGCCGGACGGGATACGGTCGCCCTTGCCGAGGCTGTCGGACTTGTCGACGCGATGGCTGCTCCGACCCTGAGCGAGGTGGCGTCCGGTCGCGGTTTCCCAGATTCGGGTGGTGCCGTCCGCCCCGACGGAGGTAAGCGTGGTGCCGTCTGGGGAGAACGCCACAGCGACCAGCGGCCGGGCGGTACCGGAGATCTCGGCGACGGTGCGATAACCGCCGGCGGGGAAGCTGTTCACTTCGCGGATGCTGATGAACTCGCCCGCGGCGGCGGCGAACAGATGGCCGTCGGGATGGAATGCGAGGGCGGCGGCGGAATGCCGCGCGATGAACTCGGTGAGCGGCGCTCCGGTGGCCAGGTCCCAGAGACGGATACTGCCATCCTCGCTGCCGCTCGTGAGATATCGGCCGTCGGGGTGGAATGCAGCAGCCCGCACGGCTCGGGAATGTCCAGCCAGACCTCCCGCGCCCTCTCCAGTTTTCGCGTCCCACAGCCGGATGGCACCGTCCTCGCCAGCGGTGGCGAGTCTGCGGCCGGTGGCGTCGAAGACCACCGCGTACACCCAGCCGTGGTGGGTGTACTGGTTTGCAACGACGGTGCCGTCGGCGGTGGAGAGCAGGATCAGGCGGCCGTTGGTGGTGCCGCACGCAAGCAGACCGGAGTTCGGGTGGAAGGCCATCGTCGACACCCAAGGCAGTTCGGCACCGACGCGGCCGATATAGAGGTCACCCCCGTCGGACTGGGCCGGGGTGGTCGGGAGGCGGCGCAGGCGGATACCGTCGGTGGATGCGGAGGCGAGCAGAGTGCCATCCGGGCTGACGGCTACCGCGTTCACCTGGTCGTCGTGGCTGGTGAAGGTGGCTTGTTCGGTGCCGCTGGCGACGTCCAGCAACCGAATGGTGTGATCGCCGCCGGCAGTGGCCAGTAGCTGACTGTTCGGGGTGAAGGCCATATCGACGACCAGACCGGTATGGCTGGTGAGAATCCGTACCGGACGGTGTCGGTGGGCGTCGAGGAGCAGAACACCCACACCGTAGGCGACGGCGAGCAGCCTGCCGTCGGGGCTGTAGGTCAGTGCACCCGCACTGGCCGGGGGCAGTGGGAATGCCGGGGCAGCCTGGTCACGGGTCGTGATGGCGGCGACCGCCAGCTCCGGGACGTGGGCGCTGGCCCCGAGCAGGCCGCCGAGGATGGCAGCCCCGTGCCAGCGACTGCCGGCCAGAAGGGCGTCCCGCAGGTCGGTGCCAGACAGGACGGCGCCCCGCAGATCGGCGTCGGCAAGCTTCGCTCGGCGTAAGCTGACCCGCGCCAGGTGGGCGTCCCGCAGGTCGGCACCGGCCAGGTCGGCACCGTCAAGGTTCGTGTCGTTCAGTTGCATCCCGACGAGCCGGGCGTCACGCAGGTTGGCCAGGTGCATGTCCCGGCCGGACAGGTGTTGGCCGCGCAGGTCCTGCCCGGCAAGCTGGATGGCGTGGGCCGTGACCCCCAGCGGGGCGGCGAGGCGCAGCGCGTTGGCACGGGCTGCTGGCCCGGCGTCAGCGTCGGCGACAGCCAGCACGGTGCGGACCCAGTCCCTGACCTCATCGGGGTCAGATGTGCCGATGAGGAACCTGGCGACGAGATCGGAGATCTCCCGTTCGGCCAGCACCGCCGGGGCGGCGACGCCGGTACCGATCTCGCTGGCAGCTACTGTGGCGACGAGGTAGTCGGCGACGGACTGATGTTCGAAGGCGAACATGTCACCGTCGACGCGGATCAAGAGGCTGCCGGATCCTACGGCGAACGCCGCTTCGTCCGCCCCCATCCGCAGGGAGCCAAGGTCGGTCAACGTCTCCCGCACGGTGCCGGTG
>NZ_CAUVXO010000587.1:0-3156 GCF_963555865.1 Protofrankia sp. Cr1 | reverse complement strand
TCTTCAGGAGGTCGTGTCGTCGGCTCCTGTCAGACTAAGTTGATCATGATTGCTGGCTGCGCCTGACGGCGGGCATACTTCGGCAGGCTGCGTTGCTGGCCGGCCGGTTGCCCGTGCCCGCTGTCATGGTGGCGTGTCGCTTCCTGCCTACGGTCTGCGGTCCGTACGCCTGATCGTTTCGGATCGTGTGGAGCGGGGCCTGGTGACGTTGACGGGCACGGTGCTGCCGCTGTTCGTGGGACACCGATAGCGCTCGCCGACGGTGAGAAGGCAGGCTGAAGTGGCCGCGAAGTTGCGGCATCGGGACGCCCCTCCCATCACCCGTACGCTCGGACCTCGCTTCCCACCCCCGTAGCCGAGCGCGTACTGTGCTAAGCGTGTCAGATCAGTCGCCTTCTGCCGGCGGTATGAGGCTCGACGACGATTTTCGGTACGTGCATGGACCAGTCGTCGGTGATTCGATCATTTCGAGCCTGCACCATCGGGCACTCTCCACGAGCTTGCGGGAGCGGATCCACCGCTCCGACGGGGGCGCGTTCCTGATAGCCGGATTCCGGGGCGCCGGGAAGACTACCCTGGTGCGGTCATGCGTGCGGGAGTTGGTTGACCAAACGGCGGGGCGACGTTACCTGCCGGTTTTCCTTAACATCGCGCGGCCGATGAGTACCGAGGAGTTCTTGTTCTCAGTAATCCGTAGAGTGGTGGAAAGCCTGGACGACAGCGGGCTGCTGGTCACTCTACCGGCAGCTGTACGGAACTCGGTGTTGCTCGCATATGCACGAACGTCGTTGTCGTTGACTTCCCGGGCGAGTGAAGATCGTGAGGTGACGCGATCGATCGGCGTGGGAGCAGCCGTGCAGTTCGCCGGCCTGACACCGAAGCTGGAGCGTGGTACCAAGACCACCCGGTCGCTGGCCACGGAAGCATCGTTTCTTACCTACAGCGGCGCCGATGTCGAACATGATTTCCTGCGGATTGTAGAACTGCTGAGCAGTGTGGGGAGCGGCGGGTTCGGCCCGGCCCTGCGCCGCGCGCAGCCGACAGCCCGTCGCCGTCTCCGCAGGCGTGGGCGTGGCATTGCCGCCCTTCCGATCCACGTGGTCGTCGTCCTGGACGAGCTGGACAAACTCACGAGCAGTGAGGACGGACGGGTCAGCCTGAACGCGGTGCTGACAGCGTTCAAGAATGTGTTGACGGCGCCTGGGGTGCACTTTGTTTTTGTAGCCGGCGTGGACCTTCTCGATCAAGCTGTTGCTGACGGTAGATCCGGTATCGGAATCTACGAGAGTGTCTTTTCCTGGACTACCTACGTTCCGTGCCTCTGGCAGGCCGCGGCCGCTCTTCTCAGCGAACTGATCCGTAGCCCGACCAGCGGCCGGCTGGTCGACACCCAGATTTTCGAACTGATCTGTGATTACCTCGAGTACAAGGGGCGCGGTGTCCCGCGGCGGCTCACCCAGGAACTGTACAGTCTCCTCGCATGGGATAAGGGTACCCCGTTCATCAGAATCTCGTCGGATGATATGGATCGCTTCACCCTGTATGCGGAGCTGGCCGAGATCCTGGCAGGCATACTTGGCCGACAGCGCGGGCAAGGCCGCACCGTCGAGGAAGACCGGTTCCGGCTCGGTGCGTATTACGTCACCGACTGGGTTCTACGCAGCGAAGGTGGGGTGTTCAAGGCCGAGGATGTGACCAGGGGTGAGCGTGCGTTGTCGCCCTTACTTTCGCTGACGTCGGCCCGAGCCGACCTGGTGCTGCGGCATCTGGTACGTCATGGCATAATCGAGTTGCTTGCAGATCTGCGGGATGGTGCAACACTTTTTGGCGGTATTACCCGGACGCCGAGTTATCGACTGAGTGCGGAGATGCGCCGTCGGCTTCTGCGAATTGCACGAACCAGCGAACGAGAAAGTGTAGAGCTTCTCGGTGTTCCACTGCCTGCTGATGTGCGGCCTACCCCCCGTCCTCCAGGGGGTCCTCGCGTCTACGCTACGTCAGACACGACGGTGGTCGGCTCGGCAGCGCCGCCGGGTGGAACCGGTATTGACCGTGTCGACTTCCGCGTTCCTCGGGCTCAGCGGTTGATGGCGGGCGGGCGGTACGAGCTTCTTGACATCATCGGTGCCGGCGGAATGGGGACTGTCTTTGCTGCGGTGGACACAAGGACCGGGTTACGGCGTGCCATTAAGGTACTGGATGCACCGACCGCCGAAGGAGAGGCTCGGGCACGATTCCGTCGAGAAGCGCAGATTGCGCTGCGGCTGCGACACCGTAACGTAGTTCTTACCTACGAGCTATTGCAAGAAACCGATGGTCGGCTTGGCATTGTCATGGACTTAGTCGAGGGTTCCAGCTTGAGCCGGCAGACTGGCGAGAGCCGGCCGGACGGCGCTACGGCCGTGCGCTTGGCAGTGTCATTATTAGGCGGGATCGAATACCTGCACGAACTCGGGATTGTACGATTGGACGTGAAGCCGAACAACGTCATCGTGGACCGTTTCGGTGAGCCAATTATGATCGACTTTGGGGTAGCCCGGCATATCGTGGACCCTGGCGATTCAACAGACGAAGAATTCTCGACGATGATTCCGGGCCTGCCTATCGGGACGCCGGCCTACATGTCGCCCGAACAAATTCGGGGCGACCAGATCGACCATCGAACCGACATCTATTCTCTTGGCAAGGTATTGTACGTACTTCTCGGCGGGCGAGAGAACCCGGATGAAGATGTCGAGACAAGGCTCTACCGCGCTCTCGCCCAGGATCTTGACACGTCTGTCCTCGAGTGCTCATCAGAGCTGGCCCGGGTTGTTGCTAAAGCGACCGCACGAGACCCGGAGCAGCGCTTTCCGGACGCAGGCCAAGCGCGGTTGGCCCTGCTTGCCGTCCCTGAGGCACGTGGACTCGACCGGCACCTGGAGCGGTCCGCCAACTGACTCGCCTCCGCGGGTATCGCTGCGTGTGTGCCCCGGCACGGATCTTTCGCTGGGGTGGCGGACCCGTCCCCTTGATCACATCCAGCCATTCTGGTCATGGTCTCCTGGTCGTGAGCACAGTTGCAGTTGCGGCTGTCGTGGCGCCGGGTGGGTTGCGCCCCTGTCGTCGGGCTGGCGTGGTGGAGCCCACGGCGACCGGGCTAATATTCGCGGCCTG
>NZ_CAUVXO010000586.1:1492-3361 GCF_963555865.1 Protofrankia sp. Cr1 | reverse complement strand
GTCTCCCGCCCGGGTGCCACCTTCACCGGCACGGATCCGTCTGGCGCGGATCCACCCGACACGGATCCGTCTGGCGCGGCGGCGGTCACTGGACCCGCACCCGGACGATGTCGCGGCCGTCGGCGTCGTACACGTGCGCCGCGCAGGCCATGCAGGGGTCGAACGAGTGCAGTGTGCGCAGCACCTCCAGCGGTCGCCGCGGGTCGAGCACGGGTGTGCCTACCAGGGCGGACTCGTAGGCACCCGGGTTACCCCGCTCGTCGCGGGGGCTGGCGTTCCAGGTCGTGGGGACCACGGCCTGGTAGTTGCTGATCCGTTCGTTGGTGATGACGACCCAGTGCGACAACGAGCCCCGGGGCGCCTCATGGAAGCCGACGCCGCGGGCCCGCCCGGCCGGCCACGTCGAGGGATGCCACTTGCTGGTGTCCGCGATCGTCAGATCGCCCGAGCCGACGTTGTCCCGCAGCCGGTCGAGGAGTTCCAGCGAGTACTGCGCCATCAGTTTGGTCTCCAGACCGCGGGCCAGCACCCGCCCGAGTGTCGACATCAACGCCGTGGGCGGGAGTTGGAGCCGGTCCAGCGCACCCTTTACCAGCGGCCGGATGCGGGCGTCACCCGAGGCGTAGCCGACCAGCATGCGGGCCAGCGGGCCGACCTCCACGGCGATTCCGTCGTAGCGCGGTGCCTTCAGCCACGAGTACTTCCCGTCGACGTCGAGATGGGCGAAGGGTGGCTTGGGGCCGGTGTAGTCCGGGGTGGTCTGGCCCTTCCACGGAGCAAGCGCGGCGCCCGCGCCGTGGCCCGCCTTGTCGCTCACGTTGTCGTAGCGGAACCACGAGTGGGCGACGGACTCGGCTATCCGGGCCGGGTCGAACGGTTCGACCGACGACAGGTTGGCGTCCCGGATGATCCCGCCGGGAAACAGACCGCCTGCCTGCGGTCGGCCCTTGGGCTGCGGTGCCTGGGCGAAATCCCCGAACACCATGTACGAGCCCAACCCGGCGCCGTACCTCGTCCACTCGGGGTAGCCGGCGGCTATCGCGTACAGATCAGGCAGGAACACCTTGTCGACGAAATCCAGCCCCCGCGTCAACAGTTGGGCGAGCTCCGCCAGCGTGTTGTCGTTGATCGCCTCCTGACTCGTGAGGTCGATCGGGGACGCCATGCCGCCGACGACATAGGTCTGCGGATGCGGGTTCTTGCCGCCGAGAAGCGCGTGAACCCTGACATATTCACGCTGGAAATCCAGCGCGTCAAGATAGTGACTGAATGCCAGCAGATTCAGCTCCGGGCTCAGCCGATAGGCGGGATGCCCCCAGTATCCGTTCGTGAACGGCCCGATGTTCCCGCTCGCCAGGAATGCCCCGAGCCGAGCCTGTACCGAGGCGAACAGCTTCGCGCTCGAGCGCGGATAGTCCGAGATTGACGCCGCGAGCGAGGCGGTACGCGCGGGGTCGGCCTTCAGCGCCGCGGTCGGGTCGATCCAGTCCAGCGCCTGCAGGTGGTAGAAGTGCACGACATGATCGTGGACGAACAGCGCCGCGGCGATGATCTCACGCAGCAGCCGGGCGTTGCGCGGCGGGACCGCGCCGACGGCATCCTCGACGGCCCGCACCGAGGCCAGCGCGTGCACGGTGGTGCAGACACCGCAGATCCGCTGTGCGAACAGCCAGGCGTCCCGCGGGTCCCGGCCTTCGACGATCGTCTCGATGCCGCGCCACATCGTCGAGGACGCGTACGCCTCGGTGACCCGGCCGGCGTCTACCTGCACCTCGACGCGCAGGTGACCCTCGATCCGGGTCACCGGGTCGATAACCAGCCGGCTCATATCGCCGGACCGCCTTTACCGTCGGCATCGGGTTGCGCGGC
>NZ_CAUVXO010000586.1:0-1292 GCF_963555865.1 Protofrankia sp. Cr1 | reverse complement strand
GGGCCGCGGCCACCCGGTGTTGGATGACCTTTCCGACCCCGTGCGCCGCGAAGCCGGTCGCGGTCGCCGCGAGAACACCCAGACCGATCCTGTCGGCCGTGAGGCTGAAGTCCCGGGTCGCCACGTGCGGGAGCCGGTCGTAAAAGGGCGACATCGTGTCCCAGAAGCCGGGCTCGGAACATCCCACGCACCCGTGCCCGGCCGCCACCGGCCAGGACGTGCCGCCGTTGTAGCGGACACTCGGGCAGTTGTGGAACGTGCTCGGCCCCTTGCAGCCGAGTCGGTACAGACACCAGCCCTTACGGTGACCCTCGTCGCCCCATTCCTGGGCGAACTGGCCTGCGTCGAAGTGGCCGCGACGCGCGCAGGTGTCGTGGATGCGTTCCCCGTAGGCGAACAGCGGGCGGCCGAAACCGTCTCGGGCCGGGAATGCACCGAAGGTCAGATAGTGGACGATCGTAGCGGTGAGGTTGTCGGCGTTGACTGGGCAGCCGGTCAGGTTGACGACCTCGACCCCGCCGACGACATCCTCGACGCGGACCGCGCCGGTCGGGTTGGGGCCGGCCGCGGGGATCCCGCCGAACGCCGAGCAGGTGCCGACGTTGATGATCCCGGCCGCGCCGCGCACGCAGCTGTTCAGTATCTCCTCAGCCGATCGGCCCCCGATCGTGCACGACCCCGGGATGCCGAGCGGCACCGAGCCCTCGACGACGACAAGATGCCCGCCCCGCGCCACCGCCTTGTCGCGGGCCTTCTCGGCGTCGACGCCGGCAGCCGCCATGACGGTCTCGTGATAATCGAGCGAGATCATCCCCAGGATGAGATCGGCGACGGACGGATTGCGCGAGCGCAGAAACGCCTCGCTGTCACCGGCGCAGTCCTGGAACTCCAGCCACACGACGGTGGGGCGGCCGACCCTGTCCAGCGCAGCGGCGACCCGGGGAGCGAACTGGGGCGGCAGCGCGAGGGTGGCGACCACCCCCGCGCAGAACTTCAGGATCGACCGCCGCTGCACCCCGGCCTCAGTGAGCCGCGCGGCCAGCGAACCCTCCGACGCCCCGCCCCAGACCCCGTCGCCCGGCGGTGACGTTCCGTGCGCCTCGCCCGCCGAAACCGCCCCATAGCTGCCGTTCATGGCTTGCCTCCCACCGGGCTTCAACTGGATGTCGGGTGCCGCCGTGTTCGAATGCACGTTCGCAGGCGTCACAACGCAGGCGCTGGTCGGCCGGCGGCCGCACGATCATGGCGCTCGTCGCACGGCCGGCGGCAGGCGGCCTTTAGAAATCTAGGCC
>NZ_CAUVXO010000585.1:0-3187 GCF_963555865.1 Protofrankia sp. Cr1 | reverse complement strand
GCCCAGTCCCCACCACAAACCCAGGCCCGACCACAGACCCCAGCCGCACCACAGCCCCCAGCCCGACCACAAACCCCAGCCGCACCGCAGCCCCCAGCCCAGTCCCCACCACAAACCCAGGCCCGACCACAAACCCGACCACAGCCCCCAGCCCGACGCCTGTGCCTGTGCCTGTGCCTGTGCCTGTGACCTACACCGAGGTCCCCAGCAAATCCGGCTCGCCCACATTCGCCACTCCACATTTCGTCGGCGCGAACACGCCCAGGATCGGGGAGTACGTGCCCGTGCAGGTCCGCTGCCGGACGACCGGCGACCCGGTGGCGGACCGGAACCCCTGGTACTACCTGGTCGTGTCCGGGGCAGCCGCCGGCCGGTACGCGCCGGCCGACAACTTCTACAATGACGGCTCGTCGTCCGGCCCGCCCAATAACGTCTTCGTCGACACCAATGTGCCACAGTGCTGAAAGCCGGGGTTTTCTGCCCGCGACCGCGGTGAGCCGCGGCGGGCAGTACGAGCCGGTCCCCGGCGTCCCCACCTGTAGCCGGTCCAGCGATTCCGGATACCTCACATATATCGACGACTGTCTGACAGGAGAACAGGGTGTCAACAATGCCGACCGGCGAGTCAGAAATGCCGACCGGCTATTCACGGATACCGGCTGGGGAGGCCGCGCCAGTTGACTTCGCGGCGGCCTTCCAGTCCCTCGTCGACAACGTCGAGCTGGTACTCCGGGGCAAGACTGAGGTGGTGTCACTGGCGTTGACCTGCCTGTTCGCGGGCGGGCACCTGCTCATCGAGGACGTCCCGGGCCTGGGGAAGACCTCGTTGGCCCGGTGCATCGCGGCCTCGCTGGACGCGTCCTGCCACCGGATTCAGTTCACTCCGGATCTGCTGCCCTCCGACGTGACCGGGGTGACCGTCTACCGTCAGGGAAGCAACGAGTTCACGTTCCACCCGGGGCCGGTGTTCGCACACGTGGTGGTCGCCGACGAAGTGAACCGGGCATCTCCCAAGACGCAGTCCGCGCTGCTGGAGGTCATGGAGGAGGGGCGGGTCACCGTCGACGGCGAGCCCCATCCGGTTCCGTGGCCCTTCTTCGTGGTCGCCACCCAGAACCCGGTCGACATGGACGGTACCTACGCCCTGCCGGAGGCACAGCTGGACCGCTTCCTGATGCGGATCGGGATGGGCTATCCGGACCGCGCCGCCGAGGTGGCGATCCTGCGTACCCGGCAGTCCGGCCTACGCGTGGAGGACCTCAGCCCGGTGCTGTCCACCGCCGAGATGGCGAGCCTGATCGCCACCACCACGCAGATCCATGTCTCGGACACCCTGCACGAGTATGTGGTCGACGTGGTGGCGGCCACCCGATCACTCGCGCGGCTGCGCCTCGGCGCCAGCCCCCGCGGCAGCATCGCCCTGCTGCGTGCGGCGCAGGTCAGGGCGGCCGCGGCCGGCCGGAGGTTCGTCACCCCGGACGACGTCAAGGCGCTGGCCGTGCCTGTGCTCGCCCACCGGCTGATCCCCACCGCGGACTCGGAGTTGCGCGGCTACGGCGGGTCGGATGCGATCCGCGAGGTGCTCGCCGCCATCCCCGTCCCCCAGGCGTTGGCTGGCGCCGGCGCATGAGTGGCCGGGGACGGGAGGCACTGCTCGTCGTGACCCCGACCGGCTGGGGGGTTGCCGGCGCCACCGTGGTGCTGGCGATCGTCGCAGGCGTGCTGCGATTCGCAGAACTGGCGGTGCTTGCCGCGGGCGGCGCGGCCGCGATCATCGTCGTCGCCCGCAGGCCGCAACTGGCCGCACAGATCGAGGTGGTGCCCGGCCGGGTCCGCCGCGGCGAGACGGCGGCGGTGACCGTGACGGCCGTCGACGGATTCGAGCAGGCGATCATGATCCGGGTGGGCGGCACCGGTGACGAGGTCGAATCCACGCCGCAGCACACCGTCACCGGGAGCGGGCGGCTGTGAGTCCTGGACGTCGCCGACGCCGCGGCTCTGGTGTCGGCTTGGCCGGCGAACTCCGCAGGTCGGACCCGATGATCGGGCTGGCGAGCCGGGCGCTGCCCCGGGCGGGTGGTCTCGCCGCTCTCGTCGCGGCGGCCTGGTTGGCGGGGGCGTCGTTCCATCGGGCGTTCGGCTGGGAGGCGCTCACCGGGCCCGTCACGCTGGCAACGCTCGGGCCCGTCGTCATCGTGGTGGTCGCGACCGCGGCCCGCCGTCCCGCGCCGCTGGTGCTGTCCGTGCCTGTGTGGGTCGCGGCGTGGCTGGGCGTGGTGGGGCTGACGCTGTTCCGGCACGGTTCGCCGGCGACATCCGACGTACTGCCCGCGATCGGCGACGGCCTGCTTCACGGCTGGGCGCGGCTGCTCGAGGTGATACTGCCGGCGCCCAGCTCGCCGGACCTGCTGGTCGTGCCCCAGGCACTGACCTGGCTCGCGGCCGGCATCGGGGCGGAGCTGGTGACTCGGACACGGGCGGCGCTGCTCCCGGCCGTCGGGCCGATCGTGGTCTTCGCGATCGGGGTGACGATGACCGTCCCGGGGGCGGGCTCGAACCTGCCGCTGGCGACCGGGCTGCTCGCCGCCACCGGCCTGCTCGTCCTGTGCCGTCGGGCGGAGGCCCGGCCACCAGCGCTGGCCGAGGACCAGGCGCGGTCCTCCGTCGCGCCGCGGCAGCGGTTCTCGCCGGGGCCGACCGCGCTCGGACTGCCGCTGCTCGTCGTCATCACCGTCGCTGCGCTGTTCGCCGGCCCGGCGATGACGTCGGCGGCTGGCGGCGAGCCGTACGACGTCCGTGCGCACCGCGTGATCGCCCAGCACTCCGTGCCGGCCATCAGTCCGTTGGACCAGGTCTCGGCGTGGCTCGGCGACCCGGACAGGTCGCTGTTCACCGTGCGGCTGTCTGGGACGGGCGGCGCCGACGCGGCGGCGAACACCGCGGCGAACATCCGGCTGGCCGTCTTCGACCGGTTCGACGGGGGCTCCTGGGCGTCGTCCGCCCAGTTCGTCCCGGCTGGCCGCCGGGTACCGCCGATCGCGGGAAGGCCGGACGCCGAGGAGCAGGATTCCGCCCGCCAGATCCGACAGGATGTGGTGATCGATCGGCTGGAGGGCCCACTGCTGCCAGCCGTAGACCGTCCGGTGGAGATCGACGGCACCGGGCTGGCCGTGGACGTCGACAGCGG
>NZ_CAUVXO010000584.1:1998-3658 GCF_963555865.1 Protofrankia sp. Cr1 | reverse complement strand
CACCGTCACGATGGAACCGTCTCTGGTCCGTATCGTCAGACGTCGATCGGTCCAGGACAACAGGTGCCCGACGACGTCGGTCAGCGGCAACGGACCGGCGACCCGCCGGCGTACCGAGACTCTGGCGCCGGTGTCAGCAGGAGTGATACGGACGACATACACGACAAGCGAACGCCCTTGTTGTCGACACAGAACCGTTGAGGTCGATACTAGGGAATCAGTCGCCCGTGAGCCGAGGAGGAACAACCGGTGACCTACGTCATCGCGGAGCCCTGCGTCGATGTCAAGGACAGGGCCTGCATCGAGGAGTGCCCGGTCGACTGCATCTACGAAGGCGGACGGATGCTCTACATCCAGCCTGACGAGTGCGTCGACTGCGGAGCGTGTGAGCCCGTCTGTCCGGTCGAAGCCATCTACTACGAGGACGACGTCCCGGATCAGTGGAAGGGCTTCACCGATACCAACGCCGTCTTCTTCGAGGAGCTCGGCTCGCCTGGCGGGGCGTCGAAGGTGGGCGCGCTCGAGTTCGACCCACCCAGCGTCGCCACGTTGGCGCCGCAGGGCGAGTCCTGACCGGGCCTACAGGGCCTGCCGGAGCGTTCCGGCAGGCCCGCCACTCCCGGGTACGGTTGCCTGACTTCCCCTGGGATGCCCTTGCGCCGTTCGCGCACAAGGCCCGCGCACACCCGTACGGCATCGTCGACCTGTCGGTCGGCACGCCGGTGGACCCGACCCCGCTCGCGGTTCAGCACGCCCTTGCGGCGGCGGCGAACGCCCCTGGCTATCCGGCCACCGCCGGCACGCCTGAGTTGCGGGACGCGGCGGCGGGCTGGCTGGCGCGCCGGCTCGGGGTGATCGTCGAGTCGACCGCCGTTCTGCCGGTGATCGGGACCAAGGAACTGGTCGCGCAGCTTCCGAGCCAACTCGGGCTCGGGCCGGGCGACCGGATCTGGATACCGACACCGGCATACCCGACCTACCAGGTCGGTGCCCTGCTGGCTGGCTGCGAACCGGTGCTCGGCCCGGCTGACGGCGTGGCCCTGATCTGGCTGAACACCCCGGCCAACCCGTCGGGCCGGGTGTTGACCGTGGACGAGATGCGGGCGGTCGTGGGCTGGGCCCGAGATCGCGGCATCGTCGTCGCCAGTGACGAGTGCTACATCGAGCTGGGCTGGGAAGCCCGGCCCGTCTCGGTGCTGCATCCCGATGTCTGCGGCGGCTCCCACGAGGGGCTGCTCGCCGTTCACTCGTTGTCCAAGCGGTCGAACCTCGCCGGCTACCGCGCCGGCTTCGTCACCGGGGATCCAAGGCTTGTCGCCGGGTTGTTGGAAGTGCGGCGGCACTGCGGGTCGATGGTCCCGACGCCGGTTCAGGCGGCCATGACCGCGGCGCTGGCCGACGACATGCACGTTGCCGAGCAGCGGGCGCGCTACGCCAACCGGCGCGCGGTGCTCGCCGCGGCGTTGGCCGTCGCCGGATTCACGATCGAACACAGCGAGGCCGGGCTCTATCTGTGGGCGACCCGCGGGGAAGATGCGTGGGCGACGGTGGACGCCCTGTCAAGCGTGGGTGTGCTTGTCGCGCCCGGAGTGTTCTACGGCGAGGCTGGGCGTCATCACGTACGGATAGCGCTGACCGGGCCGGACGCCCAAGTGGCCAC
>NZ_CAUVXO010000584.1:0-1530 GCF_963555865.1 Protofrankia sp. Cr1 | reverse complement strand
TACCAGACCGGCGCGCATCCGGTCCCGCCGTTCCCGCAGGCCGGACCGCCGACCGGTGGCCAGCCCACGGCCGGGGGATGGCCGGACCCCGTCTACCCGCCGGGGAGCCGGTACCGGGGTGGGGCCCCGGAGCTCACCGTGGATCCGGGGACGGCCCCGGCCGCAGCGCCGGCGGTGTCATGGCCGGGCGATGACCACGGTGCCCGCCCCGGATTTCGGGTAACCACGGAGCCGCCGGACATCCGATGATCCACCGCTTGCCGGAGCCGGTGGGGCACGAGAGGTGGTCGCCTCGTTAGGGTCGGGACCGTGAGTACCTCGGATGAGATCATCGATTCCGCGATAGACCCGGTCGTCGACCTGTTGTGGGACCGTCCCGACGCCACCGAGGCGCCGGACGGCCGCAGTGTCCACGATGTCGTGGTCGAGGCGATCAACCTGTTGGACGCGGGGAGGGCGCGGGTCGCGCATGTCACCGGCGGCGGCGACGTCGTCGTGGACGAACGGGCGAAACGCGCCATCCTGCTCGCGTTCCGGGTACTGTCGATGGTCGAGTCCTGCGCCGGCGACTTCCGGTATCACGACCGGGTGCCGCTCAAGACGTCCTTCGACGGGGTCCGCGTCGTGCCGGGCGCGATCGTCCGCTGGGGCGCGCACATCGAACCCGGCGCGGTACTGATGCCGAGCTACACCAATATCGGCGGATACGTCGGTGCCGGCACGCTGGTCGACACCTGGGCGACGGTCGGTTCGTGTGCGCAGATCGGGCGTCGGGTGCACCTGTCCGGCGGGGTCGGCATCGGCGGGGTGCTGGAACCGCCGAACGCCAGGCCCGTGGTGGTCGAGGACGACGCGTTCATCGGCAGTCGCGCCATGGTGGTGGAGGGCGCCCGGGTGCGCCGCGGGGCCAAGCTCGGCGCGGGCGCGATCCTGACCGCGTCCACGCACGTGTTCGACGCTGTCACCGGCGAGGAGCATCCCCGCGGGGAGATCCCGGCGCGGGCGGTGGCGGTGGGGTCGAGCCGGGTGAAGTCGTTTCCCGCCGGGGACTTCGCGATGCCGTGTGTCCTGGTGCTGCGGACGCTGGCCGAAGGCGAGATCCACGACAAGCTCGCGCTCAACGACATCCTGCGGGAGCACGGCGTTGCCACCTGAGAGCTCGCCACTGGCGCACCAGGGACTACGGCCTCCGGGCGCACGGCTGGACCTCACCGTCCCGGCGGCGGAGCTGACCCGCGCCCTGGTCGACGTCCCGTCCGAGAGCGGATCCGAGGCCGCCCTGGCCGACCTGGTCGAAGGGGCGCTGGCGGACCTCGCCGGACTGCGGGTGGACCGTGACGGCGATGCCGTCGTCGCCCGCACCGAGCTGGGGCGATCGACCCGGGTGCTGCTGGCCGGCCATCTCGACACCGTGCCGATCGCGGACAATTTGCCGGCCCGGGCCGTGGACGGTCGGCTCTACGGCTGCGGAACGTCCGACATGAAGTCGGGGGTGGCCGTGATGCTGCGGCTGGCCGCCACCCTGCTTGG
>NZ_CAUVXO010000583.1:0-3199 GCF_963555865.1 Protofrankia sp. Cr1 | reverse complement strand
GTCTCGATTCACCCAGGTGGCCGCTTGGTCGCCACTGCCAACAACGGGCGGGTCGCTCTCAGAACGGTGGAACGGCGGGGTGGGTTGACCGACACAATCGAGTGCGTAGCGGCGGACCGCGTTCGGTTCAGCCCGGACGGCACATGGCTGGCTGGCGTCGGCATCTCGGTCGACGGCGTCAAACTTTGGCCGGTCGACGGGGATGCCGTCGTCGAACCACCGAAACAGCTGTATGTGCACGACGATCCGTACCTCGATTCCGCCACCAAGGTCGTCTTCAGCGCGGACGGCCGCCGACTGGTCGCAGCCTCGTGCACCGACGTCATCGTGTGGGAGTGGGCGGAGGGTGCACCGGTGCCCCGCGCGTGCATCTCGTTTGACGCGCCAGTCGTGACGGTCGCCATCAGTCCGGACTCGACGATGCTGGCCACCGCGGCAGACCTCAGGCCGATACTCCTGTGGGACTTGAGCTGACCGCGGCCCGGCTTGGCGGTCAGCCTTCGGAGTGGCAGGGCGGCGTTCCGACACGTCACGGCTAAAGGCGGCAGGTCTGCTTGTCCGGACAATCGGGTCTGGTCATCCGGACACTTTCCGGTCAAGGCCGTCCGGACTTACCCCACGAACCGCGCTCCACAGTCGCCCCGTTCGCAGACTTCATCCGGAATGGACACACCGACCCTGCGCGGTCTATGCTCCGTCGTGCCTGAGCAGTAGGAACGATCATCGTCGGCAGACCACCAGTCCGCTTCCCTACACGCGCGGACCGCCACGGTGAACGACGGCCCTGCTCAGGTCCCCGCGGCCGGCGCAACCATGACCTTGGTTGATCATCGTGCTGCCCTGCGGGACTGCCGCGCGACGAGCGCTGCACCTTTCCGGTTTTTCCTCGGCGAGTTCCGCCGAGCCGACGGAGGTCAGGACTGTGGGTCGTGCCATGAGCAGCGCGGAATGGAACGAAGACGGCGAGGAAGTGCTGCTCCTTGTCGACGGGTTCAACCTGTTGTGGCGGGCCGCATTCGGCTTCCCCGCAGTCATCCGAAACCCGAGCGGAACAGACGTCACGGCCATCTTCGCCTTCTTCGCCCTGCTGCGGTCGAGCTGCCGGACGCTCGACACCCCGGTGGAATGCGTGGTGTGTTTCGACGGCGAGGACGGCCTGCAGTCGCGTCAGGCCTCCGACTCCGAATACAAGCAGAACCGTGTGGACGTCGACCTCAGCCCGCTGGACTGGCTCGACGACATCAAGAAGGGCCTCGATGTGATCGGAGTCGGCTGGGTCGAATCCTGCGCGCACGAGGCCGACGATGTGATAGCCACTCTCGTCAACCGATCAGCTGGCCGGCCGCGCTCCGTACTGTCCATGGACAAGGATTTCTACCAGCTCATCGACGATGAGGTGACCGTCCTCAACACCGTGAAGAAACGGTCGCGGGCCATCGTGAACCGAACGGAGGTCGTAGACCGATTTGGTGTGGAACCCCGGCAGTGGTGCGACTTCCGTGCACTGATGGGTGACCCGTCGGACAACATTCCGGGAGTTCGCGGCATCGGCAAGGTCCGGGCCGCCCGCATTCTGGCCGATGGCCTGACGCTCGAGGAAGCACGGGCCGCGGGCCGTCTGGTCGGCGCCGCCGGGGCCACGGCCGAACAGATGTGGGACAAGGTGCTGACCTGGCGGCAGATGATCCGCCTTCAGATCGACATCGATCTCCCCGCACTACCGCAACGCACCTCGGTGGACGCCGCGTACCTCCCGCTGGCCGCCGCCGTCGTCAACACGCTGGGCCTGTGGCGGTGAGCGGCGCGACTCCGGGCAGCGTCCTCGCGGTGACCGCCCATCCCGACGACGCCGAGCTGTGGATGGGCGGCACCCTCGCCCGGCATGCCCGGCATGCCCCCGTCACGATCGCCGTGGAGAAGGTGGACGAACAGCGGGCCGCTGAGGCGAGGTCGGCCGCGGAGATGCTCGGCGCCGGTGTGGAGGTGGTCGACCGGCATCGGGAGCAGGACTGTGTCGACCTGCTGTGCCGGCTCACACCCGAGGTCCTGGTTGTTCACCCGCGCAACGACATGCACCACGACCATCGGAGGGTGAGCGAGATCGCGCTGGCCGCCGTGGCGCGGGCAATCATCGAGACCGGATTTCCCCGGCGGGTGTATGCGTGCGACACCTACGAGTCGTGGACTTTGGACGGTCCCTTTCCGGGGCGGGTTGTCGTCGACGTCACCGAGACGTTTGAAATCAAGCTTCAAGCGTTGCGTGCCCATCGAAGCCAGCCGCTGGAGCATTTTGTGGGGATGGCGGAACGGATGGGCGCCAGCTGGGGTGGACGCATCGGGAAGCCTTACGCCGAGGCGTTCCAGCCGATCCCCGTGCTCGGCCGGCTGCCAGCGGCGACCTGTCTGTGACCCGAACTCCCTGCGCAGGGACCTTATCCGTGTATGGACCGAAGGCAAGGAGCGTAGATGGCTAATCGGCATTTCGGGCGGATCGGGGACGTCTGGAAGCATCTTCCGCTGGCTGAGATCCTCCTGCTGGAACGGCCGCGCCGGTACTGGGAGACGCATGCCGGTTCGGCGTCCTATCCACTTACGCCCTCGATGGAGCGCGACTACGGCGTGTACCATTTTTTGGAGCACAGCCGGGCGTCGCCGCAACTCGCCGTCTGCCGGTACCGGCAGACACTTGCCCATTCCGCGTTTCGATGCGATCGACCGTCGCGATACCCCGGGTCGTCCCTGATCGCCATGGAGATCCTCAGGCAGGCCGCCGTGTACCTACTGCCGGACCTCGACGGGGACAGCGTGACGTCCCTCCGGCAGGCCGCGGCGGATCGTCAGCTCCTCGATGTGACGTGCCCGCAGATGGACGGCGTCACGGAGATCAGACGTGCCGGGGACGCGTTGGACGCGAGCGAAGTCGCGACGACCTTCGTCCTCGTCGATCCTTTCTATCCGTTCGGTGACACCACCGGATCTGTCACGCCGGCGGACCTGTTCTGCCAGTTGGCCGCCCGCGGGTTCATGGCCATGTTCTGGTACGGATTCGATTCCCCCGCCCACCGGGTGGAACTACACGCACGGATCGCCGAGATACTGACGGAATACGGGATATCCGGTGCGACCGCGCCGCTGTGGTGCGGCGAAGTCGCACTGGCCGCGCTCGGCCGGCCGGGGTTCGCCGTGCAACCGGGAACCC
>NZ_CAUVXO010000582.1:0-3209 GCF_963555865.1 Protofrankia sp. Cr1 | reverse complement strand
GTTGTTGGGCGTGTACGGAAGTCAGGCGCACCCACGGGACGTCGTCTCGGGTGCAGATGGCCGACCAGTTGGCGGCTTGGAGCGCGTGACCGAGGATTTCGTGTTGGGCGAACTGGCGTAGCCGTACCGCGGTGAACCGGGCGTTGCGTTGGTTGAGGCGAAGGCGGACCTTTGATCCGGCTCCGTCGAGCCAGTAGGCCCAGTACACATCGAGGTCGACACGTTCAATGCTCAGGTCGTAGTCGGCAGTGGCGCTGGTGAGGCGGCGGACTATCGGTTCGATCTCCGTTGCCGCTGCGCGGATCAGCTCGGGGACGTCGTCGCTGTTCACGGGGTCTTCGGCCTCGTCGAGGTGGGCGGCGGTATCGGGACCCCAGGTCACCCCGAATGCCCCGATGGCCGATATCGCCCGGTCGCGGCAGGTGGTGAGGTAGTCGTCGGTCCATCCGGCCGCCGTGCATCCCTGGGTGGCCTGGACGTAGGCGTCCAATGGTTGGTGTTCGCCGAGGAGCGCACGCAGGTAGGCCAGGTGTGCGCCGATGCGGTCGGCGAGGTGGGGTTGGTTCTCGGCGTGTGCGCGGTGTTCCAGGTCGGTGAACCGGTTGTGAGCGTCGATTCGGTCGGCGACCGGCGGGATCTCGGCGTCGGTGGGGACGCAGTCGTAGTCGATGACCGCGGGGCAGCCTCGCTGGCGTTCGTAGGCGTCCCAGGCCCGTAGCGCCGTTTCGATGTCATTGCGCAGGGTCACGATCGGCGTCCCATCGAAGCGTTACGGCGTGGTTGGGTGCCAGGTTGGCGCGGGTCAACTCGATGACGATGGCGGTCTGGTCGTGTTTCCAGGTGAGTCCGTCGGTGGCGGAGACCTCGGAGCCGTCGGCGTGTTCCTCCACGGCGGTGCAGCTCAGCAGTTGCCGTGTGCCGCGGTGGCGGACGGCGAGTGAGTACCGGTCGGTGGGGCGGGTGAAGGCTTGCCGCCAGTAGAGCTCGTCGAGGAACCGGCCGCCGTCGCAGGTGTAGGCGATGATCGCAGATTCGCTGGGCTGCAATGCGGGGAAGATCTGGCAGGCGAACTTGGACATCGTGATGGTGTCGTGGATCCGCTGGATGATGACGTTGCGGTCGGATGCGGCGGCTGGCGCGATGGTGAGGATGCCGGTGGTGTGTTTGAACCACAGCTCACGGACGAGACGAGTGATCGGTAACGTGCCGATGTTCACCAGTTCGTAGGTGTAGGTGACCTGGGCGGAGGCGTCGGCTGCGATGTCGATCGTGACGGACAGGGACCGTTCCCGCGCGGCGTAGTCGCCTGGCGTGGATGCCGGGTGTTCGGGGGCCGATCGGGCGGCGGGCGGGGTCGGCGCGGGGATCTCTGCGCGGGCGTCCTGGGAGGGTGGCGCGGGGGTGGGGCCTGTGGTCTCCCATGGGCGCGGGGCCAGCCGGAGAAGCTCGCCGGGGATGCGCAGGGCGTCGGCGATGCGTTCGATCAGGTCGATGGACATGATGTGTTCCTGATCGCGCATGATTCGGCTGACGCGGCTCTGGGTGAGCCCTTCGATCGGCGAGGCGATGCGGTCCTGACTGGCGCCGTCGTACTTCTTCAACAGCCGGAAGATGGTGCCGAAGTCGCGGGCGTTCAGCGCCGTGCGCATGTCGTCCCGGTCGAGTACCTGCCGGGAGACCGTGTAGGGGCTGGTGGTTGGCGGCATCGTGCCTTCTCGGGTGCGTCCGATGGTCCGCCGGTCAGCGGTGTGCAGGGCGGCATGCTGACAGTAGCGCGTTCATACCAGGTTGGTATGGGACCTTCGTCCGAGTCGCGCGCTCGTGTACCGGTTGTCGACTGTTCGCCTGGTGGAACACGGCCGGTCGGGGGAGTCGGGCGGCGTATGCGGACTTGGCGTTTCGGTGTGGTCCGCGGGTCGGTGAGCCTGTTGTCCAACCAGTCCGGTTCCGTGTTGAGCGTGGTGTCCGCGGGGCCGGGCTGACGTCCGAAAGGCACGCTGACGACAGGATGGGACGGTGCGGCCGGTGACCAGCGCAGACACGGTGACTGACGGCGGGGATGGATCGATGTCCGTGCTCTACGGCGTGGTGCGCTTTGAGCCGGGGGACGAACGGCGGGTCCGCGATACGACGATCACGTTTGATTCGCCCGCGTCGGCGGAGCTGTTCGCGGTGGAAAGCGGCTGGCACGACTATCAGGTGTGCCCGCTGTTCTTCTTCGTGGACCACTCCACGGCGCCGGCGGCGGGTCGGATGCTGCTGGGTGCGGCGTTGGCACGCTCGACGCGGCGGGCCGGTGGCTGAGACCACCGGTGCGCACGCACCGGTCACCCTCGACCGCGACAACTCCACGATTACGATCTACCCGGACGCGCGGCCGGTGGACGTCATGCGGGCGTGGGCGGCGCTGCCGGACGGCCTGGGGTTCGCGGAGGCGTTTGGTGATGTTGAGGTGACGCTTGTGTTCCGGCCGGTAGACGGCGTGGTGGCGGGTCCGGCGATGCCCGAGAGGCTGCCGTTCGGCTCGGGCTGATCAGCGGTCGCCAGTCAGGGGCTGGTGCCCAGGTGGACGATCTGTCGTCCGTCCGGGTGCCGGCCCCTTCTATCGTGCGCGGGGCTCGCAGGTGTGCGGCTCGGGGTCCTGCCCGGCGGTGACGAGCTGCTCGACGGTCAGGAGACGGCGACTGAGTTCGTCCAGGCGTTCTTCGATCCGGCGCAGTGTCACGATGACCGGATCGTCGGTGGTGGTGGGTTCGGTGGGCGGGTGGCCGGCGAGTAGAACTCTGATCAGATGGTCGTCGGGCCAGTCGAGCGCGCGGGCGAGCGCGGTCAGCGTCTTGTTCTGGAAGCGGCGGCCGGTGCCGTGCTGCACCAGGCGGACCGTGGACACCGACACCCCCGATGCCTCGGCGAGCTGTTGCTGACCGATGCGGCGGGCTGCCATCCGTTCGTTGAGTGCCGCCGCGACGGCGGCCCAGTCCTCGCCGTCGGTGGGTCGGCGGGCGGTATAGACCCGATGGGTATTGCGGTCAGCCATGGCCCGCATATTAGCGCCAAAGCAAGCAGTATTACGACTGATGTGCGCGTCTATACCGGGTCCGTATGAGCGAGTCGGCTTCGGATCGTCGGTCAGACCGGCTTGGTATGGCCGTCATACCAAGGACGTATACATGGCCTGTATACGGGTTGAGTAGCGGTCGGCGAGCGGT
>NZ_CAUVXO010000581.1:0-3211 GCF_963555865.1 Protofrankia sp. Cr1 | reverse complement strand
GGCCCAAGCTGGACAAGCCCACCTGCCCTGGACGTTTGCCCGGACGCGTCCGGAACATCCAGGGGTGCATCCGGGACTGGCACCACCACGACCTCGGACGCGTCCGGAGCGTCCGAGGTCGTGGTGGTCTTCGACGTCCTCGTCATCGTGTTACGTCCTCAGCGGACCGCGGCCTGGACGGCGTCCGGGCGACCCGCCACACCGCCGTCCGTTCCGAGGACGCGACCGGATGACCCGCGTCCCGCACCGCAGCGATGAGATCCTCGCGCCGTACCTCGCCTCGAGCCGAGAGCTCCCGATAGATCCGCCGTGCGGTTCGGACCACGTCTTGGTCCAGGCCGCCGATCGGGACGTCCGGGACGTCGTCGTCCGTACCCTCGTCGACGACGTCCCGCGGGACGTCCGAGATCTGATCAGCAGGCCACGGCGCGAGCTCGTCCTGGACGGGCCCTGGCATCTCGTCGTCCGGGACTACGTCGGGCACCCGGGGCGACGTCGGGCGTGTTGTGTGCAGGCTTGCGGCTAGGAGATAGCACGCCGCCGGCCAGACCGCGACCGCCGTGCCCCACCCGGGCGCGGTGGCGGTCTCCAGGTTCGCGCTCACCGTCGCGGCGATGCCGACCAGGAGTACGACGGTCGGCCACAGCACGGACTGGCCGAGCCTGCGCCGGCGGCGGGTCTCCAGCGCTGCGGCGATCGCTAGCAGCTCCACCGAGATGGCGATCGCCCAGCTCGCCGCCTGGTCCGCGCCGTGGTCCAGCGCAACCCGACGCACATGCCGGAAGGAGATCGCGAACGCACAGGCGCCAAGAACCACCGGGAGCGCGCGGGCCGCCCAACGTTCGATCGGCCCGGCCTCGGCGCCTCGCCGGGAGGGCCTGTTGGGGGAGAGAGTTGTCACAGGGTTCCGTTTCCCTTCTCTGCAGGGTGCGGGATCTAGGCCCTGGCCTGGCGTTCCACCGCCGGCCAGGGCTGCTTATTCGTCTGCGAGTTGGAGGAGGGCTTCGAGCCCTGGGGAGCCTGGGGTCAGCGCGGCCCACAGGTCCAGGTCGGTCCCCACGGCCTGCGCGTCGAGATCCAGCTCGGGCATCAGCGCATCGTCCGCTCAACCAGGGGCAGCACGACGAGAACGACCCACACAACGGCGATCGCAATGCCGATAATCCATTTCACAGTTACACCACCGACGAAGGATGGCCGTGCGATGGTTGTGGTCGCGCCAACGCCTCGATGACCGCGGCACGGGCGTCCCCCGTTCGACGAATCTGGTCGAACATCCGATCGAGGCGCGCAGACTGGGCCGTGGCGATCTGCTGCAGCTCGGCGATGTTCGTCGCAGAGATCCGATCGAACTCGGCATATGCCGAGTCGGTCCGGGCCTGTGCGGCGGCAATCCTCCCAGGATTGCCGCACTTCTGCGCCTTCGTCAGCAGCCCCTTGGCCGCCGTCCACCGGCGGTAGGCCGTCGTCTGCTCCGCGACGAGATCCCGCTGCCGTGCGCCGGCGATGGCGTCTTTGGCCCGGCCGATGGCGACCAGTTCGTCCAACGCGGCCTGCTCGGCATCGCGGATCTTGATGAGCGAGTCGACATCAGTCAGGCCAGTACGCGTGCTCACCGGACGCCGTCCTCTGGGATGTCGGCCGTTGCGGCGTGGGCGCGACCTGCTGCGTGGGACCGGGCGATGAGGCCGATGATGACCTGCACCGTTTCGGTCTCCCACATCTCGGCCAGCCAGCGCAGGATCTTGCTGTCGTAGTCGCCGAGGTCGACGCCGGCCGCCGAGCAAGCTGCGAGCAGGTGATGCAGCACGGCCTCGCCGCCCATCCGATTGACGGCATGCAACGCGACGACCGCCCGCGGCATCGCTTCGGCGCGAGCCTGCGCCTCGGTCTGATACGGACCGGGCAGGGCTACAACCGGTGAGGCGTCGCCGGGCGGGGCCGGCGGGACGGGTGCGCCGTGCTCTGATGCGCACTCGGGGTGCTCGGGCCCGCTGCCGATATCGGCACCCGGGCCGGAGACCGGCTCACCGCAGAACCGGCAGGGTCGGCTCGGGTGGGGGCCGGCTATCTGGCGACTGGCGAAGAAATCTTCACTGCTGAGGGTGGCCCGTTGGCTGTCGGTACCCGGGCCGAGGTCATGCGGGTGGGTCGCCGGTGAGCTCATGCCGGCTGGACCGTGCCGGTCGAGGGCAAGCGGGGTCCAGGGTATGGACCAGGTGGGGGCGTTCGTGCCGTGCCCCCAGGCCCGTATGGACACGACGCGGACGCCGCACCCGCAGGCGCCCAGCGCGGTTACCGCTCGGATGCCGTCGAGGTCGCGCTGTTCGGGCGCGAGTGCCTCCCAGGGGAGGCCGCGGATGGCACCTACTGCGCCGAGGCGTCCGATGTACGCCTCGAGCTGAGGCTGGAGGTGAAGACAGTCGCGATGGGTGTTGGGTTGGACACGGCTGTAGCCTTGTTGTTGGCTGTGCTCGTCCTTTTCGGGCATGCTGGGGCTCCCAGAGGTTCGGGGCGCCAACCGCGAGTGACCTACTAACTTTGGCCATCTCGCTCCGGCGCGACCTGTGTTTATGCAGGTCAGCTCAGCGTTTCTCGCTTGCTACCTTACAAGCGAGTGGTCGCAGGTTCGATCCCTGCCGCGCCCACGAGCTGGTTCCGCATGCTCGTTGATTTTTGATCAAGCCCGCCGCCAGCCGCAGACCGGCAGCGGATACACCGGGGCGTATTCCTCCGGTCCGGTCACGCGGCCCAGCCGTCCACATCCGGGGTCCAGCCGTCCGGACCGTCACCGACGAGATCGAGCAGTTCGGCGACCGCCGGCACCGGATACCGGCGCGCCATCCGCGCAATCTCGGGGTCGTCGACCCAGCAGGCCCGCACCCGAACCGGGTCGGCTTGGCCGTCCAGGCGCACATAGCCGACCCCGGGCATGTCCTCACCGATCTCGTCGGCCCGTGCCCCGCGGTCGCGGGCACCATCCCCGAGCACGAGATCCACCTGGTCGGCTTCGGTCATCCGCAGTGCGACCCGGACGGGGAACAGGTCCCGGAACGGCAGCACCTCTTTGCGGGGGTCCTGCACCGCCCCGATCACGGCCACGCCGGGTGCCCGGCCTTAACCTCGCGGCCCGGACCCGGCTCACCCTCACCTATCTATCCGGGCTCCAGGGCGTCCCCGGTGTCGATGTCCGCTTGCACACCGCGACCCT
>NZ_CAUVXO010000580.1:0-3207 GCF_963555865.1 Protofrankia sp. Cr1 | reverse complement strand
GGCTGCGCACGCAGGCGGTTGGACAGGACCTCGATCGACATACCCGCGTTCGGGCAGTACCGGGTCGCGGCAGTCAGCACACCGGCCAGGTCGAACTCGCCGTCACCGAGCAGCCGCCGGTTGGCCAGGCAGTCGGCCAACAGGTCGTCGTCCTCGGCCACCAGCGGTCCGTCGGACAGCTGCACCCGCACCACGGACGGCCAGATACCGGCGGTGAGATCGTCCAGGGTCTGGCCGCCGCGGTAGACATGCCAGACATCCACGCAGATCCCGCCGTTGGCGCGACCGGCGGCGCGCACGACCGACGCCGCCGTGGCCGCGTCGGGCAGATTGGTGAACGGCAGGAACTCGATGCCGACCACGACACCGCCACCCCCACCCACGCCCGCCGCCCGGTCGCAGAGGGCGGCGAACTGAGCCGCAGCCTCATCCAGACCGCCTTCATAGGAACCGAGAGCGCCGACGTAGGGAACCCGTAGCCGGTCCGCGGCGCTCCAACAGAGGTCCTCGGCCGCGTCGGGCGCTGCGCCAAACGGCCGCAACGCCTCCAGCTCCCCCACGACGACACCGGCCTCGGCACACAGATCCTCCAGTTCGGCCAGGCTGTGCCCGGCCGCCAGCCAGTCGCGCAACCAGCTCAGGCTCAGGCCGATGGAGGTGAAGCCGGCGGCGCGGGCCACCTGAGCGCGTCGCAGTGGCTCCAGCGGCGCCAGGGTGTGAAACGCCAGCGTCACACCGCCGAGATCGTCCGGCGCGGCTGCGTCCAGACCCGCGCTCACTGGGCGCCCAGGTCCTCGGCTGCCGCCGGCGGTGCGGTGGCCCACATCTTCGCCCCGTCGAAGCCGGTACGCCGCTGCGGAACGACCTCGATGATCACCCGGGCCGTCGAATCGAGCAAGCGGGCGAACTCCGCCTGCTTGGCCGGATCACCGGGTCGCATCGCCGCGGCGAACTCCGGCAGAAACCAGTCCTTGGTCGCACGGTCGTCGTGGACGACGGCCAGCCCCCGGTAGGTCAGCGAGCGCCGCGCCGGGATGCCGGAGCCCTTGCTACTCACCACGACGGACACCCGGTTGTCACGGCGCATCGCTGCGACCCGTGGCCGCCAGTCCGTGGCCGTCACCCAGAAACGACCCCGACGGAACATGTAGTTGACCACCGCGCCGAGAGGATGCCCCGTCGCGTTCACCCAGACCACGGTGCACTCCGTCTGTTGCGCGAGCAGCTCCGCCTCGCCGTCGTCGTCGAGCGTGAAAGCGGAGAGGTCCTCCCAGCCCCGTACCGGCGGTGTCACCATCGGCGTCCTCGCATTCATCGCTTTCATCGGAAAAGATCTTATCTGGATGAACGTTCTGGATGGACTTTCTGTAGTCACCCATGACAAACAATGCCGACCGGCGGTACGGTCCAGCACCATGACAACAGCCCCCGTACCAGCAGCGCTCGCCCGACAGCTCGCCGAACTCGCCGAACTCGCCGAACTCGCCGAACTCGCCGACCGGGTCGCCATCCTCGACGTGGTGGCGGCCTATGCCACCGCTCTGGACACCAGGACCTGGGCAGCCCTGGATGGCCTGTTCACCGACGACGCGGTGTGCACCTATGGCGGGTCCGTCGGCGACCTGACCGGCCAGAACGCGATCATCAAGTCGCTGCGGGCCGTGCTCGAACCGCTCGACGCCACCCAGCATCAGGTCACCAACTCGGTGGTGCGAGTGCACGGCGACACCGCCGAGCACACCGCCTACGTCCACGCCCAGCACGTGCGGCACGGCGTGCCGGGCGGCGAGCTCTACACCATCGGCGCGCGCTATGACGACCAGCTGCGCCGCACGCCCGAGGGCTGGCGCTTCACCCGCCGGGAACTCACCCGCATGTGGACCGACGGTAACCGCGGTGTCCTGCACCCCTGAATCCGTTTCTCAGCGCATCCGTTTCTCAGCGACCGGTCAACCGTGCGACCACGGGTGCAAAGGAGTCGAGCACCCGGTCGCCGACGGTGATATAGGAGAAGCCGTACTCCTCGCGCCGCCGCTCAAGCTGGTCGCAGATCTCGTCCACCGAACCCACCAACGCGTGCGGGAACGCGCGTAGACCCGCCGCGTCCAGGCCGGTCTGGGCCGACAGCTCGGCCTCGGTCGTTCCCGCCGCACCCTCGATCGCGACGAAGTAGGCCGCGGTCTCCAGCTCGATGTCGTCGAACCGCTCTCCCGCGCCCTGGCGGACCCAGGCCAGCTTGCGGTGGGTCTGCTCCGGCCCGGAACCCGCGATGCTGGCCGGTCCGATGACCCCGGACCGGTTGTCGAAGTTGATGCTGACGATGTCGGCGCGCTCGCCGGCCAGACGCAGCACCCGCGGCGAGCCGCCGCCGACCATGAGCGGCGGCCGCAGCTTCGGGACGGGTAGCGGGGCGAAGCCCGCTGCCCGCACCTGGCCACCGTCCACGGCGACATCCTTGCCGGCGAACCAGATGTCGAGCAGCTCCAGCACCTCGGCCAGGAGGTCGACCCGGTGCGCCCCGCTGTCGAACGGCACCCCCATCGCGGTGTACTCGGCCTCCAGCCAGCCGGCGCCCAGGCCGGCCTCGATCCGACCCTCGGCCAGGACCGCGAGCGTCGCGATCTCCTTGGCCAGCACCACCGGCTGGTGGTAACCCACGCAGAACATGCGACAGCCGATCCGCAGCACCGAGCTGACCTCGGCGGCCACGGCCATGGCCGGCACCGGCGCGAGCGTCACCGGCCGATGACCAGTGGGATCCATCGCCGGCCCGGCCCCGATGTAGTGGTCGCAGACGTGCAGGGCCGAATAGCCCAGCTCCTCGACCCGGCGGACCGTGTCCTTCCATTCCCGGGCGTCAGCCGCCCGGTAGCTCTGGGCAGCGAAACGGAACGGACGTCGGGTCGACATGCGGACCCCCTCCTCGGGAACATGGTCAAGCCATGGAGTTTCTTTACGGCACATATAGATAGGGGGCACGATAGCGATCCAAGGACACCTGTGCCAGGAGGTCACGTGACGCAGCTGACCGGGATAGTCCAGATCGCTTACGCGGTCGACGACGTCCGTACCGCAGCCCGATCGTTTGCCGCGCGCCTGGGTATCGGGCCGTTCTTCGTCCGGCGGCACCGGCCGCTTGGCAGCGCCGTGCACCGTGACGCACCTGTCTCTTATACACATCTGACGCTGCCGCGCATTAGACGGTGT
>NZ_CAUVXO010000579.1:0-3235 GCF_963555865.1 Protofrankia sp. Cr1 | reverse complement strand
CTGGCGCAGGACTATCTGGCGCAGGACTATCTGGAGCAGGAGGTGCACCGGCGATGGCCCTACACGGCCAGGCGGGCGGCGAGCGGGCACAGGAGACGGTCGGCATCCGGCCGCAGTTCATCCGTCCGGGTGAGGATGACGTGGTTCCGCGGTTCCGGATGCCGCAGGAGCCGATCGCTCCGGAGACGGCATACCAGATCGTGCACGACGAGCTGATGCTCGACGGCAATGCGCGGCTGAACATGGCCACGTTCGTGACCACATGGATGGATCCGCACGCAGACCGGCTCATGGCCGAGTGCGCCCCCAAGAACATGATTGACAAGGATGAGTACCCGCAGACCGCCGAACTGGAGGCGCGCTGCGTGAACATGCTCGCGGACCTGTGGCACGTGCCCGACGCCGAGAACGCGGTCGGTTGCTCGACGACCGGCTCCTCCGAGGCGTGCATGCTCGCTGGCCTCGCGCTGACCCGGCGCTGGCGGACCGGGCGTCGATCGGCTGGCCGGCCCGCCGATCATCCCAACATCGTCATGGGTGCCAACGTGCAGGTCTGCTGGGAGAAGTTCGCCCGCTACTGGGATGTCGAGCCGCGGCTGGTGCCACTCGCGCCGGGGCGCACCCACCTGACCGCGGACGAGGCGGTCGCCCGCTGCGACGAGAACACCGTCGGGGTGGTGGCGATTCTCGGATCGACGTTCGACGGCAGCTACGAACCGGTGGCCGAGATCGTGGCTGCCCTCGACCGCCTCGCGGCGTCGGGTGGCCCGGATGTGCCGGTACACGTCGACGCCGCCTCCGGCGGGTTCGTGGCACCCTTCTGCGATCCGGATCTGGTCTGGGATTTTCAGCTGGATCGGGTGGCGTCCATCAACGCCTCCGGCCACAAGTTCGGACTGGTCTATCCGGGGGTGGGCTGGCTGCTGTGGCGCGACAAGGCGGCGCTGCCGTCCGAGCTGGTCTTTGAGGTGGACTATCTGGGCGGCAGCATGCCGACATTCGCGCTGAACTTCTCCCGGCCGGGTGCCCAGGTGGTCGCGCAGTACTACACACTGCTGCAGCTGGGTCGGGAGGGATACCGGCGGGTGACGCAGACCTGCCGGGACAATGCCCGCTGGCTGGCCGATGAGGTAGCGAAACTGGGGCCGTTCGAACTGGTTTCGGATGGCAGCGGTATCCCGGCGTTCGCATTCGCGCTGCGGGATGAGGTCAGCGAATACAGCGTCTTCGATGTCTCCGAGCTGCTACGCACCCGTGGCTGGTTGGTACCGGCATACCGGTTCCCGCCGGCGCTCGAGCAGCTGGCGGTGCTCAGAATAGTCGTGCGTAACGGCTTCAGCCGGGATCTGGCCGGATTGCTGGTCGCGGATCTGCGCCGGGTGGTGAACCGGTTGTCCGATCCGCATCGGCACCCGTGGCCGCAGGAGGATGACGGCGCCACCTCGTTCCATCACTGAGCCGTCCGCGCCGAGCCGTCCGGGCCGATCCGTCCGCGCACCGTCGTCCAGCTGTCCGCGTGCGTGTCGCCTGTTGGTCGCCCGCCCGACTGCATCCGTGCATCTGTGCTGATGAGACTTGCCCGCGGCGCGTCGGGGGACGCGCCGCGGAGGAGGAACGGATGAACCGTCTGGGAATAGCCGCAGTCGCGGCGGGTGCCGTGGCCCTGTCTGTCATGGGTGCCGGGGCCGCGTCCGCCCATTCGCCTGACCAGGGCAGTGCGCTCGCGGCGCAGGACGATGCGTACTGGGTCAAGGCGGGTGGAGTTCTCACCGTGCGCGGTGACGGGGTGCTCGACAACGACACCGGCTGGCCGGCGACTCTGGTCAGGCACACCCAACCCGCCCACGGCACACTCAGCCTGAACCAGGACGGGTCGTTCCGTTACACCCCGGCGGCCGGCTTCATGGGCGATGACACCTTCACTTACTCGATCAGTAACGCGGTGTCGCTTTACACCACACACGTGCCACCGATAGCGACGATCGGCGGTGTGCCGATCACCGGTGGTGGCTTCGGCTCGTCGCTGTATCCGGTGCCCGGCTCACCGGACGAGTACTACGGCGTAACCGACCGCGGTCCGAACGTCGACGGACCGAACGGGGTGAAGGTCGAGGCGCTGCCGGACTTCGACCCGGCCATCGGCCGGTTCCGTCTCGTCGACGGCAAGGCCGTCCTGAAAAGCGTGATCCCGCTGCGCGCGGCGGACGGCTCACCGTATTCGGGTCGGGTGAACAGCCAGGCGAACACCGGCGAGAGCATCGTCGACCTCAACGGCAACCCGCTGCCGGCCGACCCGAACGGTTACGACTCCGAGGGCCTGGTTGCCCTGCCCGACGGTACGTTCTGGGTATCGGACGAGTACGGACCGTTCATCACCCACTTCGGCCGCGACGGCCGCGCGATCGAGCGGCTCTCACCGTTCGACGGGTCGCTGCCGGCGGAGCTCGCCAAGCGGGTGCCGAACAAGGGGATGGAAGGGCTGACGGTCACCCCCGACGGGCAGACCCTGGTCGGAGCCATGCAGCAGGCGTTGGCGCAGCCCGACCTCACCGCCAAGCCAGCCAGTGTCACCACCCTGCGGATCGTCACCTACGGCCTGCGTACGCACGTCACGCACGAGTACCTCTACCTTCTCGACGACCCGAAGGTGAACAGCGGCGCGGTCAGCGAGATCACGGCGCTGAGCGACACGACCTTCCTCGTGGACGAGCGTGATGGGCACACCGAGCCCGGTGCCTACAAGAAGCTGTTCCGCATCGACCTGACCGGTGCCACCGATGTCGGACCGGCCGCGACGCTGCCCGGCGCGGTCTACGACGCGGCCAAGGGCGGCCTGCTCGTCGGCCCCAGCCAGCGCACGATTGAGACCTACGTCGGGACGGCGACGACGGTGAACGCGACCGCCGCGCTGGCCGCCGTCGGTATCACCCCCGCCGCCAAGAGCCTCAGCGTCGACTTGGGCGCTCTGCTGACCGGCCTCGACCCGGCCGGCGGGTTCTTCGGGCATGACAAGATCGAAGGGGTCGCGGTCGCCGACGGCGGGCGCACGATCGTCATCAGCAACGACAGCGACTTCGGCATCGACGGCGTCACGAACAGCACCCCGCCGTTCCAGCTCCACCCGAAGGTGCTGCCGAACGGGACGCAGGACGACGGCGAGTTCCTCGCGATCGACACCACTCGCCTGCCGGCGGCGGTCAGCACCGCTACGGTCACGGTGACGGTCGGTCCGGGT
>NZ_CAUVXO010000578.1:2929-3594 GCF_963555865.1 Protofrankia sp. Cr1 | reverse complement strand
GTGTATCCGGACTACGAACCGGTGCCGTTTCAGACCTTTGAGGAATGTTTCGCGGCAATTGAGAACGGCAGCGCAGACCTCGGAATGATCCCGGTCGAGAACTCGACGGCAGGTCGCGTCGCCGACATCCACTATCTGCTGCCCGACTCGTCGGTGTATATCATCGGCGAGTATTTTCTGCCGGTCCACCATCAGCTGCTGGGACTACCAGGAGCCACCCTGGCCGATCTTCGGACCGTGCACAGCCATCCTCAGGCGCTGGCCCAGTGCCGGGTCGCTCTGCGCGAACTCGGACTACCCGCGGTAGCCGGTGCCGACACTGCGGGTTGCGCCCGGGAAGTCGCGGAGGCGGGCGATCCGACCAGAGGAGCGATCGCATCCGAGCTGGCGGCCGAAGCCTACGGCCTGCAGATCCTCAAAGCCGACCTGAAGGACGAGGAACACAACACCACCCGGTTCATGATCTTGTCATCGAAGGAACTGCGGGCTGCGGCCGGGATCGGCCCGATCGTCTCCACTTTCGTCTTCAAGGTATCCAACCTGCCGGCCGCCCTCTACAAGGCACTCGGGGGGTTCGCGACAAACGGTGTCAACATGACCAAACTTGAGAGCTACATGGTCGGTGGCCAGTTCATCGCGACACAGTTTCTCGCCGACATCGAAGG
>NZ_CAUVXO010000578.1:0-2570 GCF_963555865.1 Protofrankia sp. Cr1 | reverse complement strand
TCATCCGGACGAGCCGCACGTGGGACGCGCGTTCACCGAGCTCGGTTACTTCGCTGAATACCGCATCCTCGGCGTCTACCGAGCCAACCCGTTCCGTGAACAGATCAAGGACATCGACAGTCGTGCGGCCAGCTACCCGGGGCCGGCCACGTTGACCCAAGCGCGCGACCTCACAGCAGGTTGAATCGGGACTGCGGTCTACTTGAATCCGCCGTCGTGCATGGCGTAGTAGTTGGCGACGGCGGTGAATGACTTCTTCGGTTCCCATGGCATCTCTGGGTAGGTGGTGCCGAGCCGGTCACGGTCCCAGGGAGCGTGCGGGTAGGCGGCGCCGAGCGGGCCGAGGCGGGCTCCGTAGCTTTTGACAAGGCTGTAGCTGGCCATGTCAAGGTCGTATCTCGGATCGTCGCTGCAGGGATTGAGCGGCGCGACGAACGTCATCACGAACGTCATCACGAACGTTGCGTCGACGCCTGCATGGTCGAAGATCGTGAGAAGCTCGGTGAGCTCCCGAGTCTGCTCCGCTTCGTCACGCAGGTAGTCGCCGTTCAGCCGCGGCAGCGTGCCGGAGCGGTCACTGACCGGGTAGTCGACGATCGCGAAGCCCCGTCCACCCGCAGCAGCCGCCCCGCGATACGTGCAGCACCCGAACTCGGTGATCGCGACCGGTCGTTCGTGAGTGACGTAGCGTCCCAACAGGTCGCTGAACCGGTCCCTGAGCCGAGCGTCGCGGTAGAGATCGACGCCGACGATGTCGAACGGGCTCCAGTCGACGGCTTCGAGCGGCACCGAGGCGTAGGTGACGCTGCCGTGGAACACCTGGCGCACGCGTTCGTTCGCCTCGGCCAAGAAGGCATTGAGCGGGCCATTGTGCGTACCGGAGCGGATGTGCTCCCAAAATGATGAGTGTTCCAGTCGCTGGAAGACCGAGTCGCCTTTGACGATGCCGGCCATGAACAGGGTCAGCTCGGAGCCGACGCTGAGCACCACCTGGCCGGGCGCGAGCTTCTCCAGCTCCTGCGCGCGCTCGGCAGCGTCCGCGATGTAGGTGAGGGTGTCCTCGGGGTTGTGGTCCCACAGTTCGGGCGAGAGCCAGACCTCGAGGCCCTGATCGAGCGCATCCTTGCCGGTAATCATGAGTCGGTCGATGTCCTGCCCACAAATCCGCACCGCGTTGCAGTTCAGGTCGTTCTTGATGATCTGGAGTTCGCGGTGGGCCTCGGCGGCGGAGAACTCCGGTCGCCAGTCCTGGCCCCACATCACCCGGCCGACGTCGTAGCAGACACCTCGCCGTTTCATGCACCTTGTTCTCCCGTCGATCGGCCTAGCCGGTCGCGCACCATGGCGGGATCGACACCGAGTGCGTGCAGGAGTTCGGCGGCGGGATCGGGCCGCTCGCGTGCCAGCAGCGCGAGCAGGACATGGCCGGTGCTGATCCGTCCCGTCCCGGTCGGGCGTGCCTGGTCAAGAGCATGCTTGATAACGGCGCGTGCGCCGGATGTGAGCGGGGGAAGGCGACGGGCGGGCGTCGCCGGGGGCCGTTCGCCGACAGCGGCGACGTTCACGCCGACGGCCGCGAGCGCGGCGAGATCGAGTGTGTCCGAGGCTGTGCGGGTGGCCGCGAGGGACACGCCAAGAGCTTGGGCCGCGGGCGCATCGGCGTCGTGCAGAAGCCCGAGCAGGAGATGGTCGGTGCCGAGGCGGCGGTCACCGCGCCGGCTGGCCTCCTCGGTCGCGGACGTCAGCAGCATTTTGCGGGCGTCGACACTCAGCCGCATCACCATCGTCTGCCTCACTTTCCGTACTTCGTATGGACGGACTGCCGGGAGACGCCGAGGGCGTCCCCGATCTGCTCCCACGACCAGCCCCGATCCCTGGCGAGCCGGACGCTGCGCGCCTCTACCTGCTCGGCGAGCCGGTGCAGCGCACCCACGGCCCGCAGACCGACTGCAGGATCGTCGGACTCGACGCCGACCGTCAGTTCCTCTGTTTCCACGGTGTCAGCCTAGACTGACAACTCCCCAGCGTCAATCTAGACTGACGCGGTCGCGCCGCCATGCCCGCAGACCAGCAGACGCGCGCCGCTGAGGCAGGTCACCTGTCGGGGGATGTCGGCTGGAAGCACGAGCGTGTCGCCGACTCCCAGATCGACGTCGCGACCGGCGACCGGCGACCGGCGACCGGCGACCGGCGACCGGCGACCGCGATCGAGATCCGACCGGCCCACATCTCGAGACCATCCTCGCGGCCATGGCAAGCTCTCCCGGCCCGGTGGTCGCTGCGCGACTGTCTGACCCGTCCGGCTGGCTGGGCTGATCGCGTTACCCTTCGTGCCTCGATGCGTGCGTCAGTTCAAGAACCGCCGGACGGGACCTCATGGCTCCTCCCCTGTCACAGGCGATCATCGCAACTTCTATCTGCAGCATCTGCAAGTCGCTGGCCCCATGGGCGTTCTACCGATGGAGTCGGTGGCCACCCGCCACCCGCGGTCAGACAGCCCCAGCACAGCACACGCGCCTACGCGAGGATCACGCGGGTGGGAGGTCAGAGTCGGCGATACGACCGAACTC
>NZ_CAUVXO010000577.1:0-3235 GCF_963555865.1 Protofrankia sp. Cr1 | reverse complement strand
GGGGAACGTTCACCGGTCGTCATGGCCGCAGTGAGGCGCTCCTGCCACATGAGGGGTCTGATCTGGGTCTGAAGCCGCGGTCGGGCGGGCTATCGTCAGCGGTCGTGGACGAGCTGCCGATGTTCGTGGGGTCTTCCGACATCGCCGCCGCCCTCGGGGTGACCCGCCAGGCTGTCGACCACCGGATGCGGACCGATCCCCGTGCGCCGGCTCCTGTCGCGGTGGTCAACCGGACGGCGACCTGGGGCGGGACCCGGGTCTGGCGGCGCACCGACATCGACCGTTGGCTCGGTGGCGTCGACCCCGACCGTTGGACGACTCAGCCCGGGTCGACCCGATGAACGGCTGAGAACCATCCGACCGTGGGCCGCGATGACATGTCATCGCGCGGCTGCCGGACAGCGAAACCGGGGTGCATAAAACGGCACCGTGTGGCACGAAATCCGGAAGGGACATATGACGGTGTCGCGCACAGCGCGACACCGTCCAGGAAGTGATGTTTCGACTGGGAAGAGCGCGAAGACCCCCAAGGGCAGCTACGGGGGTCGCAGACCGTCCTGGCAAGCGAGACGTCGAGTGCGGGACGCGTCCTGGAGGGGAAGCGCTTCATGTCCCCCACGCCGTCCATCGAACGACGGCAGATGAACCTTGATCCATCGGGGTCGGCGGCTTTGGTCAACCAAGGTCTTTGGACAAGACGTGAACTCGATCATCAGCCTGGAGGTAAACCGCCTTACTGGCAGACGGAAACAGCAGGTCAGAGGGCAGATCAACTTCTTGAGATGAAGATTACTCAGATCTACGAGGGCACGAACCAGATCCAGCGCGTGGTCATGGCCCGTCAGCTCCTCCGCGGCTGACCGGAGTTTGTGATCAATGTTGGGTGATCTTTCGAGGTTTGTGCGGCGTGGACCGGCCTGTTGATCGTACAAACCTCGAAAGATCACCTTCGTGGACCTGGCCGGCGGTGGATGTGGCCGGCGGCGAACCTGGCCGGCTATGAACGTGGCCGCGAGCCCGGTGGCCGCGAGCGACGCGGGGAGCGCGCGCGAGCCGAGCGCAGGGGGCCGCGACGCTGCAGCGGCTCGATGACCAGCGTGCGCAGCTCGTCCAGCCCGGTGGTGTCAGGATGGCCCGAGTGCAACACTGCGGTGAACAGGTCCCGTGTCTCGCCGGTGGCTACCTTTGCGAACGATTCGCGCACCGCGTCCGGGCCGGCGATTTCCAGGAGCTGGAGCAACTGCTCGGTGACGATCAGTAGACCTTCTGGTTCGGTGAGGTCATCCGGGCTCAGCTCTTCGTCGGAGACGAGGTGGTGCACGGCGATCGGTCCCAGCACGGTGTCGGAACGCAGCCGCCGCAGCAGCGCCCTCCGGTCGGGCTGGGCGGCGGCCAGTACGTCGAGCATCGCGGCGGCCCGGTTGCGGAAGGGGCAGCGGCGTACCGCGTCGAGCAGCTGGTCCAGACCGGTGTCCGCGCCACCGTGGGCGGCCAGCCAGCGGGAGATCTCCTCCTGGCCTGTTTCCGGCGTGTGGTACTGAGCAATCATGCCGAGCAGCTGCGCGGGCGCGGCATCGGACAGCTCGCCGACCAGCGGCATATGGCGTCCTTCGGCGAGCAGTCGAATGCGGACCGCATAGGTGCCCAGCGGGGTGAGCACCACGGTCTCGACAGGCCCAGCGTCGGCGGCGAGCGCGACGCTGAGTCGTTCCCGGGCGTCGGGGGGCAGGACGGTGATGTTCCCGGTCGGGTTGTCCTCGGCGTACACGTCATCCTCGGGGTCGAAGTCGCCCCCGAGTTTGCCCCCGAAGTCGCCCTCGTCGCCGCCGTTGACGTCGTCGCCGAGGTCGGAGCGGAACATCGGATCGACGGGCCCGGTGCTCAACTCCACCCCACCGGCGGCGGCCAGCACGCGCAGTATCCGCCGCAGGTCACCCCCGACGACGGTGCGCCAGATCTCCTGCTGTGACTCGTCTGCGTCGTCGATGGCGAACGCGGCCTGGCAGGACGTCCACATGCTTTCGCCCAGGCGCACGACGGGAACGGGCGCCGGCATGCCGTAGATGGTGTTGAGGAGGTCCGGCGCGATCTCCTCGAAGAGATCATGGAGCATTCCTGGGCGGTGACCGTACAGCCTCGGGCGTACGACCGCGTCGGCAAGCTCGGCGAAGGTGTTGATGGCCATGGTCCACAGGGCCAGGCCGTCGAGCAGCAGGGGCTGGGACTTCGCGATCTGCACCAGCCGGCTTTTCACCACCCGGATCAGCCGGAGCTTCTTGGCCCATTCGACGATAAGGGTGAGCCCGGGCAGGTCCGCGCTGCTCTTGGTACGCCACACCCGCCCGCCCACGATGGGGTCGATCGTGTCGCCGGTGTCGACCAGCGTGACCAGCTCACGGGCGTCAGCGAGTTTGAGTTGGCCGGTCGTGGTCAACGGGCGACCAGCATGGCCAACCCAGTCGGTGAGCGCCCGCAACTGCCGGACGAGACGGTTCTCCTCCGCCATCGCGGCAAGCTCGTTGGTTGGCGGGATCGATACCGGCAGTTGTATACAGGCGCGTTGCGGTAGCTCGCCGGCGCCGCCAAGCTGGCGGGCGATGACGTGCCGGAGCGCCTCCTGGTCATGCTCGACCCGGCCGGCCCGGGCGTCTGAGGTGAAGCGCGTCATGGCGACAGCGTCGGTGGGGTCGACGCCGGATGCGATCGCTCGCATGACCCAGAATTTCGCGATGCTGAAGTTCTGTTCGTCCGACATCGCGTGGCGAAACTCGGCGTCGATGGCGGTGAGCGCGGCCTCGATCTCAGGCAGTGGGTCGCAGGCAGGGTCGTCCAGGTCGGTGGTGCGTAGATAGCGCAGCAGGGTGAGCAGCGTGCCCGCAGCGTCCACGGCGTCGTCCGCAGTGACCGACAGCCTGCGCGGTACCCAGCCCAGCAGGAATTCCCGAGCGAGGTCGACGGTCCAGTACGCCAACCGTCCGTCGACACTGTGGTGGCGGAACTCCAGGGCTGCGGTCAGGATGAACGGATCGGCGGCCACCTGCTGGTGATTCGCCCACGCCGTGCATCGACGAATCAACAGCTCCTTCGCGGCGTCGAACTCGTCCTGCTGCTCTGGTTCGAAGTGTGTACGCATCTCCGCTGGCGCCTTCCCTGCCGATCGCTTCTCGGCCAGGTTAGCGGTCAGGACGAAAGGGGGCGCGACGGGGCAGTTACCGTACCCTTCGCCCTCAGTGCG
>NZ_CAUVXO010000576.1:3430-4104 GCF_963555865.1 Protofrankia sp. Cr1 | reverse complement strand
GGAGTCACGGTGGTGGGAGCCCTCGTCGCACGTCGCGCACCCCCGACGACCGCACCAGGGGGCCATCCGCCCATTGCCGCCGCGTTCGGCGCGGTCGTCGGCACCCGAGACCCGTTGGGTCCGCTGACACACCGAGCCGATCCGTACCTGTTCGTCACGGCTGATCACAGTCTTACCCGGGCTGAGATCGACCGACTTCGCCAGGCTGTGGGCGCGGTCGAGGCGGTTGTCACCGACTTTGCCGAGGTGAGTGTGGGAAGCGGCCGCACCGGCGCGGTCGGGGCTGATGCGGGCCTGCTGCGCACCGTTGCGCCCGCCGGCACCGCCGAGGCCACCGGGCTGTGGCAGCGGATCGCGGATGGAGACGTGGCGGTTGCGCACAGCGTTGCAGCGGCTCTGGACGTGCAGCTGGGCGCTCAGGTCGACATCGGTCGCGACCGGCCGGTCAACCTACGCGTCGGTGCGCTGGCAACCACCCGCCTGCCGGGTGTCGGCGTTGTGGCGGACCGCTCCCGGTCCGCTGCGCTCGGCCTTGTCGCCGACAGTGCGGTTGTGCTTGTCGTCCCCGGTACGCCCGACCCCGTGGTGCTTGCCGCCACCGCCCGCCAGGCCGTCCACGGTCTGCGGGTCACGGCGCTGCGGAGCGTTCTGCTACCGCCTGCTGCGGCTCCCAC
>NZ_CAUVXO010000576.1:1953-2779 GCF_963555865.1 Protofrankia sp. Cr1 | reverse complement strand
CACGCGGTCCGGTGGGGGGGTCGGGCTGGGTGATACCGACGATCGGGATGATTTCGCGCGGCTTCAACCCCACGGCCGGCTCCGGGCGTCACCTCGGGCTTGACATCGCCGCGCCGCTGGGTGGTCCCATCATGGCCGCGGCTGCCGGGTATGTCCTCTACGCCGGGCCGGCATCCGGTTTTGGAAACGAAATCGTGCTTCAGCACGGGGACGGCGTCGAGACCGTTTACGGTCATATGAGGGTGTTCACGATTCGAGAGGGAACGGTTGCTGCTGGTCAGCAGATCGCCCTGGTAGGGAACGAAGGCCGGTCAACGGGCCCTCATCTGCACCTCGAGGTGCACGTCGGCGAACGGCCGATGGATCCGCTGGTGTGGCTTCGTGAGCACGGCGTCCCGATCTGATGATCTTCCGGTCGTCGGTGCGGGTGTCGGTCCGGGCCGCTCGCCCCGTCGACATGCACGGGGGTAGCTGTAACAGGCGAGGCGAGTCGTGGCACGCTGATGAGGCGATGACCACACCATCCCCACGCCGGTTCTCCACCCGCACCCGCGCCGCACTCGCGGTGGAGAAGCTTGCGTCCTCGGCCTCCCGCCGGCTGGGACGCGGATCAGGCGAGATGATCGGCGGCAAGCTGGCGCTCCAGGTGTCCCCGCAGATTCTCACCGAGGTCGCGGCCGGCCGGCTGGCGGCATGCGTCAGCGGAACCAACGGCAAGACAACGACCACCCGGCTGTTGGCCCGCGCGCTGGGCACTCTCGGCCCGGTGAAGAGCAACAGCGGTGGCGCGAACATGGCGCCGGGAGTGCTCGCCGCGCTGTCCCGG
>NZ_CAUVXO010000576.1:0-1749 GCF_963555865.1 Protofrankia sp. Cr1 | reverse complement strand
CCGCCCTTTGACGCGACCGCCGCGCTCGAGGTGGACGAAATCTGGCTGCCCAAGGTTGCCAGGCAGATCCTTCCCCGGGCCGTTGTACTGCTCAACATCAGCCGGGACCAGCTCGACCGGTCCAACGAGACCCGACGGATCGCGAGCCTCTGGCGTGAGCTTGGGGCGGATCTGCCTGACGCGACAGTGGTCGCCAACGTTGACGATCCGCTCGTGGTCTGGGCGGCGTCCAGTTGGGCGAACCAGACCTGGGTCTCGGCCGGGCAGAACTGGACGGCGGATGCGATGGTGTGCCCGCAGTGCGCCCGGTTGCTCCATCGTAACTCCTCGGGTTGGTGGTGTGACTGCGGGCTGGCCCGCCCGGAACCGCTCGTCGCCGTCATCGGGCCTGGCGAACTGCTGTGGTTCGGCTCCCACGTCAAGGCATCCATCGACCTGCCCGGACGGGTGAACCTCGGCAACGCGGCGATGGCCGCCGCCGCGGCGAGACTTTTCGGGGTCGAGGTCGGCGACGCACTGGGCGCGATGACGGGTCTCGGCGACGTCCAGGGGCGCTATCAGGAGATCGAGCTCGACGAGAACGGTGTCCGCGGGCGGCTCCTGCTGGCCAAGAACCCGGCCGGCTGGGTGGAGATGATGGAACTGCTCAACACGGCGCCCGCGCGGCCGGTGATCATCGATTTCAACTCGCAGACCGCTGACGGCCGTGATCCGTCCTGGATATGGGATGTCCCGTTCGAGCGGCTCGCGGGCCGGCAGGTCCTGGTCACCGGTGAGCGCAAGGAGGATATGAGCGTTCGCCTGGCCTACGCCGAGGTGCCGCACACCGTCCACCCGGATGCCGAAAGCGCGGCGTCCACGGTTGCCCAGGAGGGGACCGTGGACGTTGTCGCCAACTACACCGCCTTCCGTGACATCCTGGGGCGGGTTGCCCCGGTGAGGACGAGTAGATGACCAGGATGGCAATGTGATCACCGAGTCGGCGACCCGGATCGCCCTGATCTACCCGGAGCTGCTCGGGACCTACGGTGACGGCGGCAACGCGATCGTGTTGGCGCAGCGGCTGCGTTGGCGCGGGCTACCGGCCGAGGTGATCGATATTCCGGCTGGCGAGCCGGTGCCCGGCAGCTGTGACATCTACCTGCTCGGCGGCGGCGAGGACGAACCGCAGGTACTGGCCGCCGAAGGATTGCGCAGGAGCACCGCGCTGCTGCGAGCGGTCAACGAAGGTGCGGTCGTTCTCGCGGTCTGCGCCGGCTACCAGGTGATCGGCGCCTCGTTTCCCACCGGCGACGGCCAGGTCCATGACGGACTCGGCCTGGTGGATGTGGAGACCCGTCGGTCGTTCGACCCGGCGGACCAGCCGGCGCCACCCCGCGCGGTCGGTGACGTCGTGGTGGAACCAGCATCCGATCTCGGTCTTCCGGTCCTGCTCGGGTACGAGAACCACGCCGGGCGGACGCGGAGGCTGCCTGGCGGGCAGGGCAGGCCGCTCGGCGTCGTACGCAAGGGCGTTGGTAACGGCACCGCGGATCAGACCGACGGCATCGTGGACGACCACGTGCTCGGTACGTATCTCCACGGTCCGGTGCTCGCGCAGAACCCCGCACTTGCCGATCTGCTGCTGTCCTGGGTACACGGCCCGCTGCCGGAGCTGTTCGGCCCGCCTGAGGCGGAGATTCTGCGTCAGGCGCGCCTGCGTGCCCTCGACGTCGCGGCTTGAACCCTGTTACGGCTGTGGCGCCCCGG
>NZ_CAUVXO010000575.1:0-3255 GCF_963555865.1 Protofrankia sp. Cr1 | reverse complement strand
GGGGTGTAGACGTAGAAGTGGCGGGTGAAGGGGATCTCGTAGCCGATCTTCGTCTTCTCGCGGTCGATCCAGGCGTCCGGGACGTGTGGGGTGACTTCGCGGGCGAAGTAGGCGTCGATGTCCTCGTCCAACGGGATGTTCTCGTAGTCGCGCAGGTCAGGGTCGGGCAGCGGCGTGCCGTCCTTCGCCGTCTGTACCTCGCCCTCGGGGTCGGCTACCGAGACCGCGCCCCAGAAGCCCTTCAGCAGCGTGGCCGTGCTCGGCCAGGTGGCGCCGGCTGCCGCGATGGTGGCGTGCAAGGCGTCGGCTGCGGCCTTCTTCGTCCACCAGACCGAGCTGGTCGCACCACGCAGCGCCGCGACCAGCGCCTCGCGGCCGTCCCACCTCGCCAGGGCCTTCGCGCTCTCCAGCGCGGCCAGGGTGTCGTCGGTGATCTCGAAGCGGAGTGTGAGGGGACGCTCGACGGTGATGCGGCGGTAACCGAAGTCGCGGGTCCGAAAGACCTTCACCGCGTCGTGGTCGGGATGCTCGGCGTCGGCCGCGACCGCCAGAGCGTCGACGTACAGCTCGGTGATGTGTGCGATCTGCGCGTCGTTGATCTGCTTGCGCTTGTCACCGAGGGACTTGCGTATCTTCTCCCACTGGTCGCGGGCGTCGAGCAGGATCACCTTGTCGCCCAGCGGCGCGGCCTTCCGGTTGGACAGAATCCAGAAGTACGTGGAGATGCCGGTGTTGTAGAAGAGTTGGTCGGGCAGGGCGACGATGCCTTCCAGCAGGTCGTTCTCGAGGATCCACCGGCGGATGTTCGACTCGCCGGACTCCGCCGCGCCGGTGAACAGCGGGGAGCCGTTGAAGACGATCGCGAGGCGCGCGCCCTTGCCCCGGACCGGTTCCATCTTGTCGATCATGTGCTGGAGGAACAGGAAGGAGCCGTCGTTGATGCGCGGCAGGCCGGCGCCGAATCGGCCGCCGAAGCCGAGTTCGGCCTCTGCCTCGACGCCGTCCTTCACCTTCTTCCACTCCACCCCGAAAGGCGGGTTGGCCAGCATGTAGTCGAACCGTTTGCCCTGGTAGCCGTCGTCGCTGAAGGAGTTGCCGAAATGGATGCGGCCGCGCTGGCTGCGCATCATCATGTCCGCCTGGCAGACGGCCCATGATTCGGCGTTGACCTCCTGGCCGAACAGGTAGACCTCGGCCTTCGGGTTGATCGCTCTGATGTGGTCCGCGGCTGTGGTCAGCATGCCGCCGGTGCCGCAGGCCGGGTCCAGGATGTTGATGACCTGACCGTCACCGGCGACGGTGTCGGCGTCCGGGGCGATCAGCAGGTTGACCATCAGCTTGATGACCTCACGTGGGGTGAAGTGCTCACCGGCGGTCTCGTTGGAGTCTTCGGCGAACTTGCGGATCAGGTGCTCGAAGACGTAGCCCATGTCGTGGTTGGTGAGTTTGTCGAGCTCGTCCATCTTGGCGAACCTGCCGACAACCTCGTAGAGGAGCTTCGCGCCCGCCAGCCTGGTGATCTCGTTGTCCAGGTCGAAGCGGGCCAGGATCTGCCGCACGTTCGGGGAGAAACCGTTGACGTAGTCGCGCAGGTTCTTCGCCACATTCGCGGCGTCACCTTTGATCGTCTCGAAGGTCTGCGCGGAGGTGTTGTAGAAGGGCAGTTTCGCCGCGATCTCCAGCAGTCGCTCCTTGTTCTGGATATCCAGTGCGGCGTCCCGTGTGCGGACCGCCTCGCGGGTCGACACCATCAGCGCGTCGAGGCGACGGAGCAGGGTGAACGGGAGGATCACCTGGCCGTATTCGTGGCGCTTGTAGTCGCCGCGCAGCAGGTCGGCGACCGACCAGATGTCGCTGGCCATCCTGGAGTGAGTGGGTGCTGAGGTCACAGCTCTCTCTTCTCGCCGTCAGGTGCGTCGGCGTCGTCAGTATTGTTCACCGGAGGGAAAACCGGGGGGAAAACCGGGCTCAGAGCGCCGATCGTCAGGCCGTGGATGGTCTGGTCGATCACGTTCGCACTCACCGTCGCGAGGGCGGACAGCGCGTCCTGGAGCTCGTGTAGGTGGCGAAAAGCGTGGCCGTAACGGCGTTGCTCGGCCAGCGGCAGGCGGGGGATACGACAGCGGCGCAGGTCGTCCCGGCTGAGTGCGCCGAGCGTGTTGGCCACCGGCAGCGCGTTGGCGTCGGTCCGCAGGAACGTGGCGATGAAATGCGCGTCCAGGCGGGCTGTGTCCAGCTCGACGACCTGGGCGACACCGGCGTCGTCCGCGTCCGTGCCGGTCGCGACGGCCGGTGGTCGACCAAGGGTCCGCAGGAGCAGATCGCCGATGCGTGGCGTGGTGTCACGGGAGCGGATCGTCAGCGCTCCGACGCGTTCCAGCTCGCCGAAGGTCACGAGAGCATGGTGAGGTGGCGAGCTGGGGGCGGCGAAGCGGGGTAGGCCCCGGCCGACCTGTGCGTAGAGGGCTTGCAGTCGATCGGTGACGCTGGCCAGGTCGTCGGCGTTCGCCTCGATACGGGTGGCGACGTGGCGGGACGGCAGCAGGTTGGTGTCGCCGTCGAGCAACCCGAGGCGCGCAACAGCGCGGACGATCGTCGGATCGGCGTCGTCGAACAGACGCTGCCAGGCTGCGAACGCGTGCGGGACGTCGGCCGGGTCGCCCAGCCCCGACAGGTCGACCATACGCACGCCAGCATGGTCGGGCGGCCCATGGGGGCGTTGCAGAACCCAGAGATACACGTCGGTGTGGGGAAGCGAGCCCATCCCCGCCGGCAGTGCGATCACGTCGCGAAGGATGCCGGCACGCACCAGTGCCGCGCGGATGTGCTGCCCGGACGGCTGGATGCAGGTCCGCGGCGACACGGCGATGACGGCCACGCCGCGCGGACGCAGGTGCGCGTAGCAGTGCTGCACCCAGGCCAGTTCGCCGTCGCGTGGTGCCGGGATGCCGAACGCCCAGCGCGGATCGGTCGTCAGCTCGGCCGACGGCCACTGTGGGGCGTCGAAGGGCGGTTCGCAGACGACGGCGGCGGCCGCGCCCAGATACCCGCCGAGCCGGTTGTCCAGCAGGGAGTCGCCGCTGTGGATCTCATACCGCGCGCCGTGCGCGTTACCGCGCAGGTTCAGCGCCGCGACCGCGGCGGCCGGCTCGCTGATGTCCTGCCCGGCGAGCCGGACGCGGTCTCCGAACCGGTCGGCGACGGCCATCAGCAGCGTGGCGTGGAAACACGCCGGGTCGAGCACGGTAGGCGTGT
>NZ_CAUVXO010000574.1:3019-4203 GCF_963555865.1 Protofrankia sp. Cr1 | reverse complement strand
CCTGTGTTCATCAGGTCACGCGGATCGCCCGCGGATGGGATCTGTGGCGAGGGGGCCGGGCCGGGCTGGCCGTCGGCGGGCTGGCCGTCGGTGGGCAGGCATCCGGTGGGCAGGCATCCGGTGGGCAGGCATCCGGTGGGCGTTGTACGGGCGGTGATCCGGCGTGCCAGACCGGGAGCGACGAGCAGGGCGCCCACGCTGTGCGCGGCGAGCCAGGCGGACGCCGCCCCGGTGGTGCCCCACCATCGGGTCAGCGGGAAGAGCGTCAGGAAAAGCACGAACAGTGACATGACTTGGATGGCGCAGCTGCGCCGGCTCAGTCCGTCCAGGCGCCACAGCACACAGCGCAGCGTCACCGCGGCCTGCGGGATACTCGCGACGAGCAGCAGCCGCAGCGCGGTGGTGCCGCCGTTGACGTAGGTCCGGCCGTACGGGGCGAGCAGCAGCGGAGCCGCGATCACCGCCAGTGCCACGCCCGCCAGTAACCCGGGTCCGAATCGGCGCAACGCCGACCGGGTGAGGGCCGTGGCCGTGTCCACGGCGCTGGCTGCCTGGATGGTCAGGGACAGGCCCACGGACAGGACAAGCGACTCGACCGCCAACACAATCGTGAACCCGACCGAGAAGGATGCGTTCGCGTCGTCTCCGCACCAGGCCAGGACGCCGAGCGGCACCGCCACCACGCCGGTCTGCGCGGCCAGCAGCGCCCCGTAGTCCCAGGCGAGAAAGCGCAGTAGCGCCGATCGCGCGGGCTTGTCCGGGCGTCGGGTACGGCTGCGCGGGCCGTCGACCAACCCGCGGCGCAGCAGCCAGCTGCCGATCGGCACGGTCAGGGCGGCCATCGGCAGGACCCACGCGAGGAAGACCGCGTGGGAGCTGCCCATTCGGGTCAAGATGATCAGTAGGAGTATCTTGGCGAGCCCGAACACGGTGTTCTCCACCGGGACCCAACCGGCCCGACCGACCGTGGCGAGTACCGAGTCCTGCAGGGCGAACAGCGTCCAAAGGGCCGCGGCCACCGGAAACAGCACGTCGAGGCCGGGGTCCGCGTGCAGGAAGCCCAGCCCCCTGGACACCGCCGGCCCGACCAGGACGACCGCTCCGCCGATCATGAGCGCGGCCGTGCCGCCGAGACCGAAGGAGAGCCCGACCATCCGCCGCCGGCCCGGTGTGATCGGCAACAG
>NZ_CAUVXO010000574.1:1625-2506 GCF_963555865.1 Protofrankia sp. Cr1 | reverse complement strand
CCGGTCGTGAGCTGCCCGGTGGCGGGACCGCAGATAACACGCCGGACCAGCGGCCATCCCGGCAAGCTCGTGAAACCAGAGCCGGCGCATGGGCAGTTCGGCTGGAGCGGCCGCGCGGTGACTGGCGGCCGGTGGCCGCCACGGTGTGTCGGTGACCCTGCGGCCGGTCCGTCGCCGGCTCGCCCGTAGGTGACCGACCCCGGCGGGGATCGCGACGAGCAGGCCCGGAGCCGTGGCAGGGTCAAGCAGGTACTTGAAGAGGAACGAGGTCAGCCCGGTGCCGTAGCCGAAAAGCTGCCGGCGCAGCGCATCCAGATCGGCCCGGTGACTGTGCCAGACCAGCGCCGCCGGCTCATAGGCGACGGCGTGTCCGGCCAGCAGCAGGCGGACGAAGACGTCGAGGTCCTCGCCGCCGGCCGACGCGGTGCCCGCGCCGAGGGCCTCGTCGAAGCCGCCGAGCGCGCGCAGCACCTCGCGGCGAAAGGCCATGTTCGCGCCGGTACCGAACGCCCCCGCGCTGTACGGGTACAGCGGGCCCGGCCGTCGGGACCGATCGAGGTCGAACAGCGTTGGCCGGCAGCTCGTCGCCCATGACACGCGGGCGTCGAAGTACCGTTCCGCCGGGCTGTCCAGAGTGGCCGCGGCGACGAGTCCGGTGACGCAGACCACATCGGGCCGGCGCTCGAAGCCGCGCACCAGGCCGCGGATCCAGCCGGCGTCCACGGTCACGTCGTCGTCGGTAAAGGCGACGATCTCACCGCTCGCGGCGCTCAGACCCGCGTTGCGCGCCCGTGAAAGCCCTGGCCGCGGCTCCACGACATACCGGAACCGTGGGTCGCCGGCGGTATGGGTGGCGAACATGGTCCGGGTCGCACGGTCGG
>NZ_CAUVXO010000574.1:0-1201 GCF_963555865.1 Protofrankia sp. Cr1 | reverse complement strand
CCAGGTGAGCGCGGATGGCGTCGCCGAGCTGACCGGCGGCCAGCGCCCGCACCGTCACGTCATCAAGGACGTCCTCGTCGAGATCGACATGCAGGAAGCCGAGCGGTGTGCCGTGCAGGCGGATCAGGACGCGGGCCTCGCGGTACGGCTCGCCCGCGGCGTCGAGCGGCTCGGGCGGGATGACTGTCGGTGCGGCCAGCTCGACCTCCCCGCACCAGATCAGCCTGTTCGCCGATGCCGACCCACCTGTGGTGGCAGCTGGCGCCGGCCGGTCCAGGAGCGCATTCGCGAGGTAGGCACCCGGACCCCGGACGATCCCGGCCAGCTCCGCGGCGGACAACGATCGTGGATAGCCGTGTTGCTTGCCCAGGTTCTTAGGGCTGTTCGGATCGACCATGTGGCGTAGTCCGTGCGGCGCTCGTCGCAGCAGCTCGCGCCGTTCCCGCGGCCGGGTCAGCAGCCGTTTGGTGACCATCGCACCGAGACCGATGCCGTAGCCGTGCACCTGCCGGCGCAGCTGCGCCTGGCTCCGCCGGTGTGCATGGCGGACCAGCGCGGCCGGTTCGTAGACGAGGGCGTGTCCGGCCATCACCACCGACAGGTGCATGTCGAGGTCCTCGCCTCCGCGCGCACGCGTCCCCGCGCCCAGCCGGATGTCGAACCCGCCCAGGGCCCGCAGCACGTCCGCGCGAAACGCGCTGTTCGCGCCGCTGCCGAACACCCCGGCCGCGAACGGATACAGGAGGTCGTCCCCTCGATGCTCACGAAGGTCGAAGCGGTGGTGTTCGAAGCCCTTCCCGAAGCCACCGAACCGTTCGAAGAGCACCTGGGCGTCGGTGTCGAGCGCGAGTGGCATGATCAGTCCGGTCGCGCAGGCCACCCGCGGGTCGACAAAGCCCGCCAGCAGGAATTCCAGCCAGCGGCGGTCGACCTCGATGTCGTCATCGGTGAACACGACCAGCGGCGTCGAGATCGCGGCGAGACCGGCATTGCGGGCGCGGGAGAGTCCCGCGGCGGGCTCGGCCACGTAGCGGATGTCGGCGAGCCCGGCCCGCCGCAGCAGTGCCGGCACCCCGCTGTCACGCGGTCGGTTGTCGACCACGACGATGTCCGCCGGGCGTACCGTCTGGGCGGTGATGCCCGCCAGCGTGCGGGTCAGTGCCGCTGATGCGCAGCAGGTTGTCACGACCACTGTCGCGGA
>NZ_CAUVXO010000573.1:0-3279 GCF_963555865.1 Protofrankia sp. Cr1 | reverse complement strand
TCGGATCGACCTGTGGTACCGGGTGGGCGCGTTAAACGCGGTGATATCCACCAATCACGAAGAGATCGTGCACTTCATGGGAGAACCCCGGCCTGCCGGTTCTGTGCGGGCGGACGCTGGCTCTGCCTAGCGCGGCGCTTACCGAGTCCTGAAGAGCATCGCAGACCTGCTCGCCCAGGCGCCGCACACTCAACGAGGAGCATCATGATCGAAAACTTCTTGGTCGTCGAGGGCGTCGCTCACCAATACAACTTCCGCCCCGACAACCTCGTCCAGCCCGACATCGGTCCTTTCCTCGGTGGCATGCTCTACGGCGTGCACTCCCGCGCGGGCGGACCGGACTACACGCTCGACCGCGCCACGTACATGCGCGGCGCCGGGGCCGAGACCATCGGCCGGGCCATCCTCGCCGAAAGCCCGTCCGACGTCATCGTCTACCACGAGACTCCGCTCTACGGCCAGTTCAAGGACGGCGGATCCGATCTGGCCGTCGGCGTACAGATGCGCGAGATGTGGCCGAACCGCACCCTGCTCTACGGCGCGGTCTCCCCCCTGCGCCCCGGAGCGGTCGAGCGAGTCGACGAACTGGTCGACGACTACGGGGTGCAGGCGCTGAAGATGTACCCCTCCGATCTCGTCGACGGCCGGATCCGCGGACTCGACTTGGATGATCCGGAGGTCTGCTTCCCGGTCCTGCAACGTGCGCGCGAGCGTGGCTTGAAGATCGTCGGCATCCACAAGGCGCTCCCGGTCGGCCCGGGCCCGTCGTCGGCACTGGGCGTGGGTGATGTGGAGGGAGCCGCTCTGGCCTTTCCTGACATGATCTTCGAGATCGTGCACGGTGGGATGGCCTTCGTCGAGGAGACCGCCCTGGCGCTGATGAGCCTGCCCAACGTCGTGGTCAACCTCGAGTCGACCACGGTACTGCTCAGTTTCGCCCCCCGGAGGTTCGCGGAGGCGATCGGGGCATTCCTCCACGCCGAGGACCGGATCATCTGGGCCACCGGGTGCAATGCCGCCCATCCCCGCCCGCTCCTCGAGCGGTTCTGGGACTTCGAGATGCCGCGTGATCTTGTTGAGGAGTACGGCCTCCCGGAACTGACCCGCGAGATCAAGGGCAAGATCCTGGGCGGCAACTTCCTTCGCATGCACGGCATCGACGAGGCCGCCCTCCGGTCCCGGCTCAAGGGGGACGAGTTCGACACGACCGAGCTCGCGCCGGCCTGGGGCGGGAACCTCGCGAAGCCCGGCGCGCAGCTGGTCGAGGCGTCATGACCGTTACCGAGGCTCGCGTGCGCGAGGTGCTCAACACGATTCTCGATCCCTGCAGTGTCACCGCGGGCGTGCCTGCCGGGCTCGACGACATGGGCCTGGTGCACGACGTCCGGGTCATGGACGACGGCGCCGGTGGCCAGCAGGTCTCAGTGGCTGTCGGCGTCACCGAGCCGACCTGCCTGCTCCTCGGCTCGTTCGCAGCCGAGGCCAAGCGGCAACTGCGCGGTCTGCCCGGCGTGTCCGCCGTCGACGTGCGGCTCAAGACGGACCTCGACTGGTCGGAACAGGATCTGGCGCCGGACTATCGACGGAAGCTGAAAGAGCACCGGCAGATTCTGCGCTCGACGATCAGGCTGCCGATTGTTCCGTTGGACGCCTGCCGTCGAGTGGGGCCGGCTGGCCAACCGGTGCCGGGACTGGGACGGTGACGGCTGGGCGGCATGGACTGGATCATTGCCCTACGGGCGCCCGCGGTCGCCGCCGGCCGGCTCACCCTATCTCACCTGGCATCTCCACCGGGCGCTGGCCCCGTTAAGGACGGCCGGAAAGAAACCCCCGATCAGCTTCCCGTCTACAGCTGTCAGGGGCTTCTCGCCCACCTCGCGGCCCCCACCCGGGCCGCGGTCACCTTTGTCGGCCAGCACATCGAAAAGATCAGCATCTCGACCGTCGTGCAGCGCCGCCTGTTCGAGCTGATCGGCGCCCCGATCCCCTTGAGCCTCAGCGGACGGTAGACACCATAAAGATCCGTTCAAGCCTCGAACTGCCTGCACCACAGGCGCATCCATGCACGCGTGAGTGCCGTTCCCCGTTCATGCTCGTGAGCATGTCTGGAGTGGACTGGGCGGGGGTGATCCGCGGCGCTCCCGGTTCGAAGGCGGCTGCCCTGCTCAGGCGCGGGTCACGGCGCCGTGCTCGGGTTGGGCGAGCCGATGGCGGTGCCCAGCACGACGGGCAGGACGCTGATGCGGTGGGTCATCCATTCGGACTCCCAGCCCACCTCGGTGGTGTCGCTGAGCCTGGCGTTGGGAAAGCGGGAGAGAAAGGCGGTCAGGGCGATTTTGGCTTCAATGCGGGCCAGCGGCGCGCCGAGACAGTAGTGGTGGCCGAGCCCGAAGCTGAGGTGGCCGAGGGATGCGCTCGGGTCGAAATCGTCCGCGATTTCCCCGTGGGGGCAGCGGTTGGCCGCCGCTACGTTGACCAGTACGGGTGCGCCCTTGGGGATGAAGTAGCCGCCGATGTTGAGGTCTTCGGTGGCGAACCGCCAGGTCGTGTGCATCGCCGGCGGGTGTATGCGGAGGGTTTCCTCGATCCAGGCCTCGATCTCCGCCTCGGAGTTCGGACGCTGGTCGGTCGGCCTGCGCAGTGCCTCCAGGATTGCCGGGGCGATCAGGCTCGCCGTCGGCTCGTAGCCGGCCATCACGAGGCTGACGGTCCATGTCACGGCCTCGTTCATCGTGATGACGTTGTTCTGGACGTCTTCGAGCAGACCGGTGATTACTCCCTCGTACAACGGACTGGGATCACTGACCCACCCCGCGACCGCACCGGCCAGCGCACCGACACCACGCTCCCGCACGGCCTGGTCCGGCGAGTAGGTGATGTCGTCGGTGGCTCGGCGCAACACGGCGTGCAGGTCCGGCGGGAGGCCGAGCATCTCGCCGAAGAACGCCAGCGGGACGGGGTAGGTGTAGCGATCGACCAGGTTCACCTCGGCTGCTTGCTCGGCGGCGAGTTCGTCGAGCAGTTCCTCGGCCAGTTGGGCCAGGCGGGTGGCCCACTTCTCGGTGTTGCGTGGGGTGAAGATCCGTGCGTGCGCCTGCCTGATTCGGGTGTGTTCCGGATCTTCGCTCATCACCATGGCGCGAGCGGAATCGGCGCTGGGCTGCGCGGTGAGCATCGCGCCGGGAATCCGCATCCAGTCGGGGGTGAGTTCGATGTCCTTGCTCAGCCGTGGGTCGGTCAGGGCGGTACGGGCGAGATTGATGTCGCAGATGTCCCATA
>NZ_CAUVXO010000572.1:0-3280 GCF_963555865.1 Protofrankia sp. Cr1 | reverse complement strand
CGGCACGATGAAGGCGCTGGGCGCGACCCGTGCCCGCGTCGTACGCGGCTACCTGACCACCGTCGCCATCTACAGCGCGGTAGCCACCCCGGTGGGCATCGCCGTCGGAGTCGGCGTAGGTCGGTATCTCACGACGCGGCTTGCCGCACCGATCCCGCTGGCCACGGGCCCGTTCGAACTGCCGCCCGCGGTGATCGGCATCGGCGTCGCGGTGGGTTTCGGGATGCCCATGGTGGCCGCGCTGCCGGCGCTGTGGCTGGGAACCCGCGTCAGTGTGCGGGATGCGCTGGCGGCGTGGGGCGTGGCAAGCGTGCCGGTGGCCCGTACCGGCCCGGTAACTCGGCTGCTCGCCGGCCGGTTCGGCCGGGTACCGCAGACCGTGTGGCTTGGACTGCGGGGGCTGCTGCGTAGGCCGTGGCGGGCCGCGTTGTCGATCACGACCGTCGCCACCGCCGCGATCTGCTTCCTGGTGGTGCAGTCCATGGCCGCCTCGGTCAGCGGGTCGATCGCCGCGGTGTGGGGCAACCTCGACGCCGATGTCGAGGTCAACGTGGGCGAGAGCGCCTCCTACAGCCAGGTCACCGCCGCGCTCGGGTCGGTACCCAACATCGGCACTATCGAACGGGCCGGGTGGCTGGGTGCGCAGACGGCCTGGGGCAAGGCGTCTGTCTGGGGGATCGAGCCGAACAGCCGGCTCTACCACCGCCAACTGACCAGCGGGCGCTGGTTCACCGCACAGGACACCAACGTGGTTCTCCTCGGCGACCGGCTGGCCGCCCGCGCCGGCCTGCACATCGGCAGCACCTTCCTGCTGACCGGTCCCGGCGCCCACCAGGTGAGCTGGACTGTCATCGGCACCGTCCGAGAGTCGGTGGACGACCTGACCCAGGTCGGCGCCGCCGTCGCACCGGTCAACCAGGTCTACGAACTGCTCGGCGCTGACGCCGCCGACATCGGGAATTACACCAACCGGCTGCTCGTCCGGGCGGCGGACCGGTCACCGGCCGCGGTCGACCGACTGACCCGCGACATCGACCAGGTTGGTCGCCATGCTGCCGCCGACGGCCGGGCCGGCCCCATCGCGGAGGTCTTCACCTTCAACGACGAGGTCGTGCGCCACCAGCGCAACTTCACCCCGGTGTATGCCCTGCTGGTGGCGGTGGCCGTGGTCGTCGCGGCGGTGGGGGTGCTCGGGCTGGCCGATGCCATAGGCACCTCCGTCGTCGAACGCCAAAAGGACATCGGACTGCTACGGGCCCTCGGCGCGGCCGGAAGACGGGTGGCCACCGTGTTCTGGATCGAGGGCCTGGCACTGAGCGTGGTGGCGTGGCTGCCGGCCGCCCTCGCCGGCGTCCCGCTGGCGTACCTGTTCGTCGGGCTGTTCGGGCGCCTGGTCATGCCCGTCACGTTCCATTTCGACCCGTCCGCGTTCGCGGTGATGCTCGCTGCCACCCTCGCCGTCGCGACCCTCGCGAGCGTCGCGCCAGCTCTGCGGGCGGCCTCGCTTCGTGCCGTGGACCTGCTGCGCTCCCAGTGACCCCGACCAACGAGAAAGGCTGATCAACATGCTCGTCCGCACGGATGCCCCGCACGAGACCCACGCCCGGAGCCGCCCGACAACCTTCGCCGGGCTCCTCGTCGCCGCCGGCCTGCTCATCGCACTCGTCCTGGCGGCGACCGCGTGCGGTGGCGGTCAGTCCAGCGCCCAAGGCGGTGTCGAACCCCCGGCAGCGACCCACGCCCCGCTGTCCCCACCCCTCCCGGTGAGCCTCGAGGACCGTACCGCGGTCGAACAGCAGGTCGCCGCCCGCCTGCGCCTCGACCCTGCGCAAATCCGCGCACAACTGCAGGCCGAGCCCAACGCCACGCTCATGACCCTGGCCAAGCCGCTCGGGCTGGCCCAGGACGCGCTCGGCCCGATCATCCTCGCGGCAGTCAACGACCGCGCCGACGCGGCGCTACGCTCTGGCACGTGGACGGCCCCGCAGGCCAACCAGGAGGAACAATTCTGGACAGCGCAAACCCAACCGGACCTCATCGCCGAGATCAGCCGTTGGTTCCGCGAGAGCTAGCCGCCGGTCCGCGCGCGGCTCCCCGGCTGGGCGGGCTGCGCTGGCGGCTGACGATCTCCTACGCGCTGGTCACCCTCGTTGCCGCGGTCACGATGAGCGCGGCCACCACCGCGGCCCACACGGCCCGGGGCATCACCTCCGCGGACCGCGCCGGCGCGCCAACGATCCTGGAGAAGTCCATCGGGGCAGCGATGCCATACCTCACCCAGCCGGCACCCGACCCGGAGGCCATCCGCTTCTGGGTCGCCATACCCCTCATGGACGACCTGTCGCGACAGACCCACAGCCAACCATTGGCGGTAGCCGTTTTCGACAGTAAAGGCACCCTGCTCACCGCCGAAAGTTGCACCCAGCAGCAGCACACCGCGTCCTCCGCCGCCACCTGCCGCACCGACGCGCAGGCCCGCTTCGAAGCCCTCCTGGCCGACCCGGCCGGGCAACAGGCCATACAGTCCGCCCTACACGGCAGGGGAAACGCCCAAAGCATCACCGGGACCGTATCGGGTCGAGGCTTCGCCGCCACCGCGGTACCTGGCGGGAAGCAGCCCGGCGGCGCCCTCGTGGCGATCTTCGACGGCGCTGTTCCCGCCGTCCCGCGCCAACAGCCGTTCGCGGCATTCCTCACCGCGTGGAAGGCGAGCTGGTCCCCAACCTGGCTACCGCTGATCATGCTGGTGCTCATTCTCGGCACGGCCACCGGCCTCGCTCTCTCTCACCAGCTCGTGCACCGCTTACGTGCCATGGCGGCCACCACCCGGACCTGGAGCCACGGCGACCTCCATCCCACCGTCGATGCGCACGGCCGCGACGAGCTGGCCCACCTCGGCACCGACCTCAACCACATGGCCGAGCAGATCCGGAACCTGCTCGCGGCCCGCCGCGAGATCGCAACCATGCAGGAACGCCAACGGGTGCAGCGCGACCTGCACGACGGCGTGAAACAGGACATGTTCGCGGCCTCCCTGCACCTGGCAGCCGCCAAAGCCTCCTTGCACGGCGAGGCAGACGCAACGCTCGGCCACCTCGACGACGCGCACGAATCGACCCAACGAGCCCAGCGCGAGCTCACCGCGATCATCGATCAACTGCGCCCACCGACGCTGTCCCCGCACGGGCTGTCCACGGCGGTCGCCGAACTCTGCACGCACTTCGAACACCAGGCCGGAATCCCCATGGAATGCGACATACCACCCAGCCTCTACCTGTCC
>NZ_CAUVXO010000571.1:2874-3925 GCF_963555865.1 Protofrankia sp. Cr1 | reverse complement strand
GAGGGGTTGAGCGAGGGATACGGGTTCCTTGCCTGGCTTGCGTGGGACATGTGGGAGATCGGTTCTGCTCAGCGCTACTACCATGCCGCCGTTCGCATGGCACGCCAGTCACGGCATCCCACCCTCACGGCCTACATGCTAGGCAGTACCGCCGTGTTCACCGCGAAATCCGGCAATCCCCATCGCGCCTTGGACCTGATTCATCAGGCACGTGAATCCCTCCCAGCACGCACACACGACACCATCAAAGCGTGGCTGTACTCCACCTCTGCCGCCGCGTACGCTTCCGCGCAGCAACCAGACGAAACATGGCGATATCTTGATATGGCCCATGAGGCCACGGCTCGCATCCGAGTGGATGACAATCCGCCATGGCCGTGGATCATGCGTTTTGACGACGAGAAACTAGCAGGTTACCGGCTTACAGCCGCCGTGGACCTGCACAATCCAACAGTGGCTCTGAGTAGTGCGTTGCTCGCCACAAAAGCGCAGGCCCACAGCGCCCAGCACGCACTCAACCTTCTGGCAAAAGCAGACGCTCATGCGATGAACCGAGACTATGACCAAAGCGCGACCGTTGCCCTCACCGCGCTCGATGCTGCATCGATGAAAACATCTCAGAAAGTCATCCGCGCAGCGTGGAAGACATGCCACGCACTTCCCGTTAAGCCTCGCATCGAATCGGTTCAGCGGCTTGACGCGAGACTCCGAACCTTGGACCCGCTCGACATCTGAAAGGCGCCTTCCGCTGTGATCAACGTCGGCATTACAGGGCATCGTGCGCTCACTCCGATGATCGAGGGATACGTACGTCGAGAGATTCGTATAACCCTCCAAACACAAAACGCCTCCGACCTTACCGGAATCACGTGCCTCGCAGACGGCGCGGACACCATATTCGCCGAAGTCCTCTCGGAGATGGGCGGCCGACTGGTCGTGATCGTTCCCGCAACCACTTACCGCGATAACCTCCCGGCTGAGCACCATTCCGCATACGACCAGCTCTACAACCAGGCAAGCGAGATCTACCGCCTGGCCTTCCACGAGTCGA
>NZ_CAUVXO010000571.1:1880-2661 GCF_963555865.1 Protofrankia sp. Cr1 | reverse complement strand
ACTCCGACGCCCACATGCAGGCCAGCCGCTTACTGGTCGACAAGGTTGATCAACTGATCGCAGTGTGGGACGGACAACCAAGCCGAGGACCCGGCGGGACAGCCGATGTGATCGACTACGCGCACGCTAAGAACATCCCAGTCACCGTCATCTGGCCCGCAGGCGCGATAAGACCCTGAAGATCAGCCGTGTCGGGTAGCGGGGGCACATTGCTGTATCCCCGCCCCCTCAGACCTACTAATGGGAATCCTGGTTACTGGACCCGAGAAAATGCATCTGCGCAGGTTACGAGCCTGCCGGAGTCCAGCTACTTAGATTCCCTTTAGTACATCCGCCAGTAGGGCCGCAGGGTTGGCCGGATGTTGGCTGTAGACAGTGGGCGAGTGCCTGTCGCACAGGGAAAATCGGGGTTACCACACCAAACCGAGAATCCCAGGCGAAAAGCACCCGTCAGGTGGTCACGATACCCAGCGCCGAGTCGTCACAGAAGCCAGCGCCCCGGATGGGGTCGTCGTGGGGATCAGGCCGCGGGGCGGTGCCGCGCCGGCGGGAGCGAGTGCGGATCGGGTCGCCGGATCCGACGGCGACGGGGGTGGCTGGGCTGGTCGTGGTGACCAAGCTCGTCGACCGGCTCGACATCGTCGGGACGCTCGACGAGGGGATCGGGCCGATCAAGCAGCGGGACCGGGGGCTCAGCGGCGCGGAGTTACTCGTCGGGATGGCGACCAGTCAGCTCGCAGGCGAGTCGTCGCTGGCCGGGCTGGACCGGTCGCGGGCGGAT
>NZ_CAUVXO010000571.1:0-1453 GCF_963555865.1 Protofrankia sp. Cr1 | reverse complement strand
CCGGGATCGCCGGGCAGATGATGGGCTTCCTGCCGGCGCAGCGGCGCGCCGAGCTCGTCACCCACCGCCCGACGCTGGACTGCGACTCGACCGACGTTGAGATCTACAGCCACGCGAAGCATGGTCCCGGACCCGATGTCGATCAAGTCGAGAATCCGTTGACGATCTCCGGAAGCGCTACTGGCGGATGTAGGTCTGACTCCTGTGCATGCAGGGTCGGGGATCAAGACCCGGGGTGGGTGTTGGAGCACCGACCCCGGGTCGTTGCCGTTCCGGCGTTCGATCCGGGAACCGCCCGCCAGAAGATCCATTACGGCGAAACGGTGAGATCAACGAGGAACGGCACGCCCGTGACCTGCGAAACCCACGAAGTGGGGCGATATGGGTCCGATGTTCTCGTCCGGCCACGACATGGGCTCGAAGGTCGTGCTCGCCGAGCGAGCGCCCGGGCCTGACCAACACCCCAGTTGGCAGATCAACGGCGGCACCCGTGTCGGCGCGGAGCGGCAGATGCTGCAGGAATGGCACTACTTCTTCGACAACACCCGACGGTGGCGGAACCTGCGGAAAATTACCATCGCCCAGGTCCAGGGTGATGTGTACGCCGCCGGGCTCATGCTCATGTGGGCATGTGATCTCATCGTGAGCGCAGAGGACGCCCGCTTCGCCGATGTCGTCGGCACTCGCCTGGGGATGTGCGGCGTCGAGTACTTCGCCCACCCCTGGGAGTTCGGACCCCGCAAGACCAAGGAGCTCATGCGCACCGGCGACTGCATCGACGCGCACGAAGCCCACGCCCTCGGGATGGTCAGCAAGGTGCTGGTCAAGGAGGCGGTGAATCAGACGGTCGACAACATGGGCTTCCACACCGCGCTGAACGCCTGCTTCACGCTCCACCAGCTGAACCACGCACACTGGGCCGGGGTGAACGAGGACAAGTTGCCGATCGCCAAAGAGGATGCCGGCATCGCGAAGTGGAGCGACGCTCCCCCGGTGGTCCCCGCGGTGAAAGACAAGGTCCGGGCGGACGACAGGCCCAAAGAAGAGCGACCGGCGCGCAACACGATCCATGCGTCGAGGACGGTGACGCCCTTCCCGGCGTCGTGCACCACGACGGGGTTCAGGTCGAGCTCGGCGACGTCACCGTGCTCGACGAGCGCCCCGACCCGGACGAGCAGGTCGGCGAGCGCCGCCACGTCGGCGACCGGGCGGCCGCGGGCGCCCGCGAGCACGGGGGCGCGCAGCGGAGCCGCTCGATGTTGACGGCGACGCCGGGCGAGGACATGTCGACGATGAGTTGGCTCAGGCCGCCGTGCCTGTCGTCGCCGGCCGGTGCCGTTCGGCAGAGGACCACGACGTAGTGGCTGTGGTGGGCGTGGCTCGTCCTTCGGGCCCAACGTGACGAGAGCCGAAGGCCGGCAGATCAGCCATCGGCCTTGGTGGCGCCCTCGAG
>NZ_CAUVXO010000570.1:0-3306 GCF_963555865.1 Protofrankia sp. Cr1 | reverse complement strand
GGACAGAAAATCCAAAACGACAGTCAGATCCGGAGCCTGTCGAGCCGAGATCACCCGATCAGCTCGGGGCCGCTCATTCCGTCGCGGATCCCGACTCCGACTCCGACTCCGACGGCGAGGCCGTCATCACCGCGACGATCCGCTCCAGGTCTTCGATGCTTCCGAACTCCACAGTGATCTTTCCTTTGCTGCGCCCCATGTCGACCTTCACCCGGGTGTCGAACCGGTCGGACAGGCGGGCGGCAAGCTTGCCGAGGGCGGGCGCGATGACCCGGGGCCCACGGGGAGCCGTCTTACGCGGCCCCTCCTCGCCCATGGCCACGATTTCCTCGACGGCCCGTACGGACAGACCCTCGGCGACGATCCGGGTCGCGAGGCGGTCCTGCGAATCAGGATCCCCCAGCGACAGCAGTGCCCGAGCATGGCCGGCGGACAGCACGCCAGCCGCCACCCGACGTTGCACGGCCGGTGGGAGACCCAGCAGCCGAATCATGTTGGTGACATGGGATCGCGAGCGGCCGAGTTTCCCGGCGAGTTCCTCGTGGGTGGCGCCGAAGTCGCGCAGGAGCTGCTCGTATGCGGCTGCCTCCTCAAGGGGGTTGAGCTGCTGGCGGTGGAGGTTCTCCAGCAGCGCGTCCCGGAGCATGGCGTCGTCGGTGGTGTCCCGCACGATCGCGGGGATCTGGCTGAAGCCCGCGAGCCGGGACGCCCGCCAGCGCCGTTCCCCCATGACCAGCTCGTAGCGCCCGGGCATGATTTCGCGGACGACTATGGGCTGGAGCAGGCCGACTTCACGCAGGCTCGCGGCCAGCTCCTCAAGCGTCTCCTCGTCAAAGTGCGTCCGCGGCTGGCGCGGATTCGGCGTGACCGAGTCGACGGGGATCTCGCGAAAGGTCGCACCATGAACCGGTACCGGCCCGGATCTCAGTCCGAAGCCGTTGTCGATCCCGATGTCAGCGCTGTCCATCGCTGTTGGGATCAACGCTCCCAACCCTCGCCCCAGTCCACCCCTGCGTGCTGTCACAGGCCCACCCCATTCGGCTCGATGCCTCGCTCGGCAAGCTCGCGCGCGGCGGCCAGGTAGGACAGTGATCCCCGCGAAGCAGGGTCATAGGTCAGAACCGACCGGCCGTAGCTCGGCGCCTCGGCGATCCGCACATTACGCGGGATGGTCGTGCCCAGCACACGGGGCCCGAAGTGCTCCTTGACTTCGTGGACGACCTGGTCCGCAAGTCGCGTCCGTGAGTCGTACATGGTCAGGATGATCGTGGACAGATACAGATCCGGGTTGAGGTGGGCCTGCACGAGTTCGACGTTACGCAGGAGCTGCCCGAGGCCCTCAAGCGCGTAGTACTCGCACTGGATGGGGATCAGTAGCTCCTTCGCCGCCACCAGCGCATTGACCGTGAGAAGCCCAAGACTTGGTGGACAGTCCACGATGATGTAGTCGACGTCCCGCTTGAGTCCGGCGATCGCCCGACGCAGGCGGGTTTCCCGCGCTACGACCGAAACCAGCTCGATCTCGGCACCGGCAAGGTCGATGGTGGCCGGAGCGCAGTAGAGACCCTCGGATTCGGAGGACTTCACCACGACCTCGTCGAGCGGTCGGTCCCCGAGAAGAACCTCGTAAATAGATGGAACACCGGACCGGTGGTCAACCCCGAGCGCGGTTGATGCGTTGCCCTGCGGGTCCAGGTCGATACACAGGACCCGGCACCCGTGCATGGCCAGGGCCGCGGCAAGATTCACCGTCGTGGTGGTCTTCCCGACACCACCCTTCTGGTTCGCCACCGTAATGATGCGCCGTCGGGTAGGCCGGGGAAACGGCCGTCGTCGTTCCATGGTCAAGGCTTCCACTGCCGCCGCTGCCGCCGCTCCGATAGGGGTGGATGGATCATGAGAGTCCATTGGTCGGGCCGACGGCTGACGCACTGCCCGTCCCGCGCCTATGGAGGTGTTACCTGCCCCCGACGCTGTTTCACGTGGAACGTGAGTGTCCACGTGCACGCTGCGCCTCCCGTCCTCGCCGTGCTTCACGCGTTTTCCCGCTTCCCTGCCGGCGCCCAGGCTCAGATGCGGTGTACACGGCGCGCAGCACGGTGGTCGGCTCCGAAAGCCGCCCGACCCCGCACTTCACGACGTCCACCTCGCGCCAGCCCTGGGCATCCAGCTCACCTCGCGCGACCGACAACTCCTCGACAACGCGCGCACCGCGCAGTGCAAGCATGACACCGCCCGGTTCCAGCATCGGCACGAGCATCGCGCCCAACCGCTCCAAGGGCGCGAGAGCCCTTGCCACGGCAACATCAAACTTGTGGCCTTCCACGGTAGTGGCAATGTCGGGCGCGCGTCCCCGGATGACCGTGACTCGCCCCTCAAGTCCGAGCCTCGCCACTACTTCGTGCAGAAACACGCACCGGCGTTGCATCGGTTCGAGGAGGGTGACTCTCAGGTCCGGACGGACGAGCGCGAGCGGGATACCGGGCAGCCCGGCTCCGCTCCCCACGTCCACGACGGTCGCGGCGGGCCCGACGGTCTCCTCGACCACAGCGCTGTTCAACAGGTGACGGTCCCAGAGCCGGTCGGTCTCACGGGGACCTATCAGCCCGCGGTCAACGCCAACCGTGGCAAGAAGATCCGCATACACACAGGCAAGGTCAAAACCATCCCCGAACACTCCACGGGCGATGGCCGGGGGGCCGGACACAGGCAGCATGCGACCAGCATCCTCGCTACCCGAATCAGGACGCTCCGTGGAAGGCCGGATCGGCTGGCGCGGGAAGTGCGGCCACCTGCTTCACCGGCCTGCCCAGCGATAGCGGAACTCGGGCCGGCCGGTGGTTCCGTAGCGTTGCGTCCGGGTGGCGAGGTGCTGGCCGACGAGGTGCTCAAGATAGCGCCTGGCCGTGACACGGGAGATACCGGCGCCGTCAGCGACGTCCACCGCGGACAGCGGACCACCAGCGGCCCGAAGCTGGCCGATCACCATGTCGAGTGTTGCCGCGGACAAGCCCTTCGGCGCCTCGGCGGGAGTCGGCTCCCGCAGCGCGGCCAGCGCCCGGTCGACGTCATGCTGGGCCACACCCCCAGGTTCGGGCTGTACGCCCGTCCCGGAGATCTGCCGCCGGTAGTCGGCGTAGCGCTCGAGCCGCTCCCGGAAGGTCGCGAAGCTGAACGGCTTGAGTAGATACTGGACCACTCCGTAGGCAACGGCTGTCCGCACCACCGCAAGATCGCGGGCGGATGTGACAGCGATGACATCGACCGGCGCCCCGTGCCCGCGCAGCGCGCGGCAGACGTCCAGAC
>NZ_CAUVXO010000569.1:0-3308 GCF_963555865.1 Protofrankia sp. Cr1 | reverse complement strand
TAAGAGAACGAGCACGTCTATACGGGCTATGCCACCCCATGCCGGGATGTCCGCTACCTGCACCGCTGCTCGAGCGCCGTGCCGCCCCGCCCCATGCCGGAACGTGCCGGGCCGTACTGGACGGTACTGGACCGTCCTCGCCCACCATGCGCCTACCACGATCAAGACTCGGGCGGGCCCGGATCCAGGCCCCGACCGCGGCCTCCAACGCCGTACGGTCCACACGTACCAGCACCCGCCAGATCGCCACCGGGCCTGGGATCCGCCCGGGCACAGCCTCTCGTGGCGAACGTGAGGCGTCGAGAACTTCATGATCGACGAGGTGGGCGTACCTGCCGTGCATCCGTCTCCGGTGCGCCGTCGGTATCCGGCCAGGTCACAGGCCATGCTTTGACTACAGCCAGAAATGATCAAGACGGGCTATTGACTACGAAATAGCCTTGGCCTACATTCATCCCGCCGAAGCCTGGCCGGACAGCCATCGAGGTTCAGCGGGAAATCGGAGCCCAGCATGACTTCGGGAAGGCGTACAGCGCGCTCGCGATCGGGCAGCCACACTGCGGCCAGCTTGACGGTTCGTGATGTTTGTCGAGGTCCGTCGACGTTTACTGGCTTAGGTCGACGGGCCTCTGTCGTCCGTGGGCGTCCGCTGGTGTCCACCCATGTTGCTGTCAACGGGCGCGGTCAGGCTCGACGTCAGACGCGGCACTGCTTGGATGCACTGACTCTGTCTGCCAACCGTGCGTTGGCGCGTCTCGTATTCGTTCATCTCATGGAGCTGTTCCCTCCCTGCGCTGTGATCGTCAGCAGCGGAAAGGATAACTGGTGGATCACGCAGCGAAGAGGCGCACTTCGATGTCCGGGTGGACGTGTCCACGGAGCTGGACCTGCACGAATCACTGCCGCCCGCTACGGCGTGGATTCGCCTTGGTCAAGGTCCGGATTGACCTGTAGCGGAGGGTGGATGTCGGGTAGTTTGTGTGCCCATGGGGGTAATACGGTCAGTGTTCGTCAGCCACACCTCGGACATGGCTAGGTTCCCGGGCGGCCGGTCGTTTGTGCGGGCGGCGATCGATGCCGTGTCGAAGGCGGGTCACCGTGCGGTGGATATGGCGTATTTCGCGGCACGAGATGAAGAACCGGCCTATTTCTGTGTGCAACAGGTTACCGCGTGTAATATTTATGTCGGGCTGATCGGTCTGCGCTACGGATCGTTGGTACCGGATGGCGGCGGGGTGTCGTATACGGAGCTGGAGTTCCAGACAGCGACGCGGCTAGGTATCCCCCGGCTGGTGTTCCTGTTGGATGAGGACGTTTCACTGCCGGACGAGTTGGCGGATGTGCCGGGCGGGCCGGTGGATGGTTTCCGGAAACGGTTGCAGTCAGGCGATCTGATCACTGCCGGGTTTCGCACCGCTGACGGCGTAGAAGCGGCGGTGATCCTTGCGCTAAGCCAGCTTGACCTGGATCGTGACGTCCGCTCGGGGCGCGGTATGGACGGGCGTGCAAATGGCGGGGTGACGCGGCCGTGGATGGTGCCGGCCGCACCTGCAGCGGCGGTGGCGCGACCGGAGGTGCTCGATCCGCTGACCACTGCTGTGCTCGCGGAGGGTGATAGCACGGTGGGTGTGGCGACGGCGGTCGAGGGGGCGGGCGGGTTCGGTAAGACGACGCTGGTGCAGATGGTGTGCGCCTCGGCGCGGGTACGAGATCGGTTTGCCGGTGGGGCGCTCTGGGTGACGATTGGGGAACACACTGCCGGGGCCGATCTCGCGGGGCTGGTCAACGGTTTGTGTGAGGTTTTGTCGGGTATGGCGGGGACGTCGTCGGATCCGATGGTCGCCGGGACCCGGTTGGGTGCGCTGTTGGACGACCGGCCAGCGACTCTGCTGGTGGTGGATGACGTGTGGGAACGGGGTCAGCTCGCGCCGTTCCTGCTCGGCGGGCAGCGATGCCGGCGGCTGGTGACGACCCGTATTCGGGGGGTCGTCCCGGCTGGTGCGGTGTCGGTTCTGGTTGATCAGATGGAACAGGAGCACGCCCGGCGGACGATCACAGCCGGAGTGGACGGGGTGCCGGCGGCGACGGTCGACCGTCTGATGCGGGTGACGGGCCGCTGGGCGGTACTGCTGGGTCTCGTGAACGCTCAGCTGGTCGACCTGATCGGTGACGGGGTGGACGTGCGGGAAGCGGCGGTGTGGGTCGCTGGCCGGTTGGAGCTGGAGGGTCCGACGGTGCTGGATGTGGACGATGCGCGATCTCGGGGTCAGGCGGTGGCCGCGACGGTGGAGGCGAGTCTCACGCGGCTGTCCGGGTCGGAGCGGGATCTGCTGGTCGAGCTGGCGATTTTCCCGGAGGACGCGGAGATCCCGGCGTCGGTGCTGGCGCTGCTGTGGGGTCACGACGATGCCCTGAGCGCGCAGGAGAGCGAGCGGCTGCGGAGAAAGCTCGTGCGGCTGCGGCTCGTGCAGCAACGGTGGGTCGATGGGGAGCCCGCGATCGCCTTGCATGACGTGCTCCGGGCTTACCTCGGCCGGCGGCTTGCCCCTGCGGACGCAGTGTCGGGTCAGGGGCGGCTCGTCGCCGCCGCACGGCGGTTGTGCGCGGCGCCGAACACGCAACTTCCGGACACACGGACGGCCTGGTGGATGCTGCCGGACAGCGCGGGTTACCTGTGGCGACATGTGGTCGGCCATCTGGTCGAGGCTGGACTGTTTGATGAGGCGGCGGCGCTTGCCGGTGACCTGCGGTGGGTGGAAGCCAAGACCCGACGGTTCGGCTCGACGGTGGGGGCCGAAGCGGATCTGGCACTCGTCGCAACACCGACGGCGGAGATGCTGCGGCGAGCGTTGTGCCAGGAAGCGCATTTGCTGACGCCGCTCGACCCGCCCACGGGGCTCGGCGCCACGCTGGCGAGCAGGCTTGCGGGCGTCACGGGGCTCGAACAGGCCGTCGCTTCATACCGTGACCATCTGCCGCGTCCGCGACTCGACAACATCTGGCCGCTGCCCGACCTGCCAAGCCCGACTCTGCGACGAACCCTCGATCACAACGGTTGGGTGTTCGGGTGTGTGTTTTCTCCGGATGGGACGTTGTTGGCCACCGCGTCCGGTGACCGGATGGTGCGGCTGTGGGATGTGGCCGCCGGTACCGAGCGGACCGTGTTCGACGGCCATACCGATAAGGCGCTCAGGTGTGTGTTTTCTCCGGATGGGGCGTTGTTGGCCACTACCTCGGAGGATCGGACGGTGCGGCTGTGGGACGTAGCAGCCGGCACTGAAAGGACCGTGTTCGACGGCCACGCCGCA
>NZ_CAUVXO010000568.1:0-3309 GCF_963555865.1 Protofrankia sp. Cr1 | reverse complement strand
GGCCCCTCCCGTTCATGGATCGGAGTGAGATGACTCGTTCGCGGCGCAGGCAGTACCGGCGCTCCGGTCCGCCGATGCTGAGGGCCACGGTGAATCTTGCCGCCCCTGAACTCCCTGCTTGGCCTGGGTCGGGTGCCTCGACGGATCAGTGGCGGTGCTGGCTGGGCCAGGTCTGGGCAGACGAGACGTTTCAGCGGACGGTTGCAGCTGCCAGCCCGGACCTGGCCCGCCAGGTTGCGGCGATCCTCTCCGGGCGGCAGGTGGAAGCTCGTCGGGCGCGCCGGGCGGCGCTGGCCGTCGCCCGGTATGCCATCCGCTACGCCTGCCGTTCCACGCCGTTCGGGCTGTTCGCCGGCGTCGCGCTCGCCGACTTTGGAGAGCGGGCCGCGGTGCGGGTCGGGCAGGCACACGAGATCGTCGATCGGGCCGATTCGGCGGCGGTTGAGGCGCTGGTCAGGGCAGGGGAGGCGGACGCGGCCGTGATGGCCGGCATCGAGGTGTGCGCCAACACCCTGACCCGGGTGGCGGACAGCCGGGTGCACATACCGGCCGAGGGGACCGCGGAGTTCTCGATGGCGCTGACCGCGGCGGTGGCGTTGGTCTTGGACGCAGCCACCGCACCCATTTCCTACACCACGATGCTGGGGAAGCTCGCCGCCGAATTCCCCGAGACCAGCGAACTGCGCAGGGTCGGTCTGGTGGCAGAGTTGCTGCGCACCGGTCTGCTGCGGTCGGGCCTGCGGGCCGCGGCGACCGTCGTCGATCCGACCGCCGTCCTTCCTACCGCCACGGTGCTGGGCGGTGAGGTGCCGGGCACCGTGGCCCGGAGGGCATCGGACGTGCGGCTGGACGCGCAGGTGCGGTTGCCCGAATCGGTGGCGGTCGAGGTGGAGACCGCCGCGACGGTGCTGGCCCGGCTGGCGACGTGCCCACGGGGGACCGGGCCGTGGCGTCGCTACCTGGAGGTGTTCGCCGACCGGTTCGGTGAGGGTATCGAAGTCGCCTTGCTGCGGTTGACCGACCCGGAGACGGGGCTGGGGATGCCGGACGGGTTCGGCGCGGTGTCGGAGCCGCCGCGCCCGATGTCGCGCCGCGACCGGCTGCTGCTGGACCTGGCCGGGGGCGCCGCGCTGGAGGGCCACCGGGAGGTGGTGCTGTCCGAGGCGATGATCGAAGAGCTGGAGGCGGCCGCGGGCGACCCGCCGACCGCGCCGGCTCCGCATTTCGAGGTGTGCGCGCAGGTCGAGGCGGCGTCGATTCGAGCATTGGATCGGGGTGATTTCCGGTTGCGTCTGCACACCGTCTCGCGGGCGGCCGGGACGATGACGGGCCGGTTCTGGCACCTGTTCCCTGAAGCCGCCGAACTCAGCGGCCTGCCCACCGTGACGGTGGGGGCGAGACTGGCGCAGCTGTCGTTCCACCCCTCCCGGATTGGGGCCGATCTGCTCACCCGTGCACCGCAGGTGCTGCCGGAGGTGGTGAGCGTGGGCGAGTTCCGGGGGAGCGGCGAGCAGGTGCTGCGACCCGCCGATCTCGCCGTGGGAATGGAGAACGGCCACCTGTATCTCGTGGTAGCCGAGACGGGCGTCCGGCTGGAACTCCTGACCCCGACGGCGATCAACTTCGTGTGGAACAACTTCACGCCGCCGCTGGTCCGGTTCCTGGCCGAACTCGGTCGCGCCGGGACTGCGCAGGTGACGTGGTTCGACTGGGGAGCTGCGTGGACGTTGCCGTTCACCCCGGCGCTGCGTTATCGGCGGAGCATCCTGGTCGCCGCCCGCTGGCAGCTGCGTGCCCGAACTTTGTGGGGCACGAAAGCCATTCTCGGCCGACAAGCGCCGTTGCGCGCGTGGGCAGAGCAGTTGCACGCCTGGCGCGGCCGCGCAGGGGTACCCGAGCGGGTCCTTCTCGCGCTGGACGACCAGCACCTTCTCCTTGACCTCACCCGGGACCTAGACCTCGACCTGCTCCGCACCCACCTGGCCGCGAATCCGGTCGCTGTGCTCTATGAGGCGCCACCGCCGGATGCCGACGGCTGGATCGGCGGGAGGGCGCACAGCATCGTCCAGGCGGTGGCGGCCCACCCATGAACGCGACCTTGACGAAGCAGCCCAGGACACAGGCGTTGGCCGAACAGGGTCTGGGCGTGGCGCTGCTGCACCTCGAACGCGGTGACCTCGCGGCCACTCGCCCTTTGCTGACCGACGCGGTCGCCGGTGGCGTGAGCACCGGCGCGAACGCGAGCCTGTTCCACGGTGCTCCCGCGGTGGAATTCGTACTCGGCCGTACGGGCAACGCCGGGCAGGCGGTCACCTCCGCCGTTGATCGGGTCGTGGCCACTCGCCTAGCCGCTGCCGCCCGGCGGCAGAAGGAGGGGCGGCTGCCGGTGCTGGCAGAGTTCGACCTCATCCAGGGCTTGGCCGGTCTGGGAGCAGTGTTGCTGTCCCGCCCCCACGCGTCCCAGCTCCGAGAAGTGCTGGCCCATCTGATCGGCCTGGCCGTCCCAGCCGCCGCTGATCCGTCGGTGCCGGGATGGTGGTGCGCGCAGGGGCCGGGGCATGAGGAGATTCCCGGCGGGCACGGCAACAACGGGATGGCCCACGGCATCGCCGGGATTTTGTCGCTGTGTGCGCTGGCCGCTTGCCACGGTGTAGACGTGCCCGGCCAGCAGTCGGCGATCGGGACGTTCTCCGACTGGTTGGAACTCCACGGCGGCTACTGGACGACTCGCGACCAGCTCACCACCACCACGAAACCGAGGATGCCGAGGGGACGGCCGTCGTGGTGCTACGGAGATCTCGGGATCGCCCGTGCCAGGCAGCTGGCCGCGATCGCCCTTGGCGATCGGGCACGTGCCCGATCGGCCGAGAACGCTGCGGTGGCTGCTCTGGACGATTCGGTCCGCATCGGCTTGATCACTGATGCGTCGCTGTGCCATGGCTGGGCGGGGCTGCTGGCCCTCACCCGCGCCATCGCCGCTGACAGCCCGGATCCCGGCCGGCTCTCCGGCCACTTGGACCAGCTCGCCGATCGTGTCGCTGCCGGGATCGACGACCTCGCCAAACCGGGGTTCTTGGAAGGCCGTGCTGGTGCGCGCCTGGCGCTGGAGGGGACGGACGTCATCGGCTGGACCCGCGCCCTGCTGATCACCTGAACCTCGTTCACCTCGAAGATTTGAGCAGGAGCGACCAGACGCGATGGACTGGAACGACGAGAACCTCCCGACCTCCGAGGCTCCGGAGTGGTGGCACGCCACGATCTCCTTTCCCGACGGCACCGGAGTGGACGCGAAGGCCGCGACCGCGCTAG
>NZ_CAUVXO010000567.1:0-3322 GCF_963555865.1 Protofrankia sp. Cr1 | reverse complement strand
TGAGCCGCGGTCCTGATCCCGGTCATGGCCACGGGGTGCGGCTGGCGCGACGGTGGGTGTCATGGGACTGTGGCCCGCCGTTCGACCGGGCCGGCCGCGTCGGCGTGGACCCCGAGATGCAGTCCCGGCACGACACTGGCGGCGGTGCCGTGGACACCGACGTTCGCGCGGGCGGCGTCACGGGTGACCGTGATCTGCGGGTCGGTGAGGGTGGCTCGGCCGAGCTGGTCGAGGGTGGCGTCGGCTTGGGCCTGGCCGGCGGCGGCGCTGCCACCATCGGCGCGGGCCGCGGCCAGCGCACGGGCTGCGGTTGCCTGAGCGACGTGGGTGGCGTGCGCCCAGATCGTGACCTGCGCCAGCAGCAACACGATCGTGAACAGCACCGGCAACACGAAGATCATCTCGACGGTCAGCGCGCCCTCGTCCCGGCGCCGACCGGCGGGCTCAGGCGCCGGTCCGCCCGGTCGACACCGTTGCCGCGGGTGCGGTCGCCTGCCCGGCGTGTGGAGTGGATGTCGCGGTGTGCCGCGGCTGTCCTGACCGGCCGGGCCTGGAGATCCGGGCAGGTGGGTGCCGGGCCAGCTGTAGGCCTGCCAGCGGCGATGTCCTCTCGTGCGCGGGAAACCTGCCCATGCCGACGGCGACCTGCTGTCCCACGAGCCGGGATAGCCGTCATGTCCTCGCTCGGCGCTCGTCACGGTGGCCTGTCGGCCGCCCTGTTGATCCTGTTCTGGCCCGCGTCGGACGGGGTCCGTGGACCCGGGAGCGGCGCGTGGACCCGCGCTGCACACGGAGACCGGCCGTGGGACATCTGCATCGGCTTCCCCACATCGGTGTAGGGAGGCCGGTGCAGATGCCGTCCCTGCTGCGGGTGTTTCTGTCCATCGAAACGGCGTCGAACCTCCCTGGAGATCGGGGCAGTTGTCATCTCCTGGCCTCACGCTTGATCCCGTACTCACGGCGCCACCAGAATTCGTCATGGCATGTCCATTTCCTGCGTTCCGCCGTCGACAGATCGGTGGTCGTTTGACACGCCGTTGACAAGTAGGTCGGCGAGTTGACATGTTCACCGGCCTCCTTCCCATCGGCGTGGGTCGTGAGCCGGACGGGTGGACGCTGCCATGCCGGTTATTGGAAGGCGATGCGTTTGGCGGCGCTCAGGATTTCCGGCCCGAAAATCCCGATGACGGTGAGGGCGAGCGCGGCGAGGAACGCGATCCAGATGACCTGTTCGGTGGTGCTGCCCCGGTCGCGTTCCTTCGGTGGCATGTGCCGGTAACGGTGGTAGATCCGTGACCACCAGGTGTGGAGTGGGCTGAACACGGTTCCTCCGACGGTCGAGACTGTCTGAAGGCCCGTGGGTTCCGCTGTCGCCGTGGAGCGCTGGCGGAGCTACGAGCCAGGTGTGGTCTGGGGTGTGGCGGCGGCTGAGGATGTCGGCGAGGCGTCGAGATTCCTGACAGCTGGTCGGTATGGTCCGCCGCATGATCGGTTTGGTTGAACTGAGGTTCCGGTGACGCTGGCGGCTGTGCGGTCGCTGGGGCCGTCACGGCGGTTGGGGTCGGCGCAGGAGCTCGAGGACTTCGAGCAGGAGCTGGTTGACCAGTACGCCCTGGCGGTGTCGGGGTCCGGGGCGACTGACGGCCACGTGACAAGCGACCGGTCTGTGATCTTCGAGTTTCTTCGGTTCTTGGGGCGTCCGCTGTGGACGGCGGGGCCGGAGGACGCCGACCGGTTCCTGCGTGATCAGCGGAAGGACCGCCGTCTGGCGCGGTCGACGGTATATGGCAAGGCGAAGGCGTTGGGCCGGTTCTACGGTTTCTTGCTGGCGCGCTACCAGGGGGAGATCCACGCACTGACCGGCCATGTGATCTGCCTGCCCATCGACGAGTTCAACCGGCCTCACAGCCCCGACCGCGATGTCGCCCGAGTCCCGCCCCCGGACGAGGAGGTCGAAGCCTTGTTCGCGGCGTGGCGTGACGCGCTGCCGGGCGCGCGGAAGTTCCTGCCGGCCGCCCGGGACTATTTCGCGGCGTCGTTGTGGCGCAGGGCGGGCCTGCGGATCAGCGAGACCGTGATGCTGGACATCCGTGACTGGCGGCCGGACCTCGGCGAGTACGGGAAGCTGCACGTGCGTTTCGGGAAAGGGAGCATGGGACGGGGTCCGAAACCCCGCCTGGTACCAGCGATCAATTCTGTGGATGTTCTGCTGGACTGGTGGCTGGCCGACGTGCGCCACCAGTTCAGTGACGACTGGGCCGCTCCCGACGCCCCGATGCTTCCCAGCGAACGCCATGACCGGGCGACCGACCGCTGTGGAAGGGCCGGCGATGACGCCCTTCGATCGGGCCTGGCCGCCGCGGTGTCTGCGTGGCTCCCCGGCTGGATCGGCCAGCTGACTCCGCACACGCTGCGGCATTACTGCGCGTCGTCGTTGTATTCCCGAGGCATGGACCTGAAAGCTATCCAAGATATTCTCGGCCACGAATGGCTGTCGACCACGACCCGATACATTCACGTCCACGACGGGCACATCGAACAAGCCTGGATGTCCGCGAACGCACGAGTCGCTTCTCGTCTCGAACAGCCAGGACGGTGAGCTGATGCGCTGGAATCTTCGCATGAAGGCCGCCGAGCAGGGAATCTGGAAGAGTACCGAGATGCGTCGACGGCTCGCCGACGCAGGATTGGAGATCAGTGCGGGGAAGATGTCGGCGTTGTGGACCTGCACACCGGTCACGATCCGGCTCGACGACCTTGACGTCGTCTGCGCAGTCCTGTCCTGCACCCCGACGGACCTGCTGATCGTCGAACCCGACAAGGTCGCGGCACGCCGTCCCGTCCGCAAGGAGCGGCTCGCCGCGGTCGGACCCGTCCCGATCACGCCCCGGCTCGGGCGCAACCGGACGCTGCCGCCGGCATGAGCCGTCCCTGCCTCTGCACCCGGTGCGGCGTCAACCCTGTCGCATACTCCGGCCGAGACTCCTGCTACCGCTGCGTTCCCCGGGTATGGAAGCGGCCGCCACGCTGCAAGCTCTGCGGGTCGACCACCGACTACTACACGGCCGGTCGTTGCCGGCGCTGCCACCGGTCGGCACCGATGGTCGACAGTTGCCGGGACTGTCTGGCGTGGGGCGTGACCCGGCACCTGGGCTGGCTGTGCCAGGCATGCCACAGCTGGCGTGTCCGCTTCACCACGCCGCGGGAATGTGTGTCCTGCCGGCGCTTCGTCGCCGTCAACGCGCAAAGCCACTGCCGGTTGTGCATCCGACAGGCGCATCTCATCCGGCTGCCCCATCACAGCATCAACGTCGTCGACGCC
>NZ_CAUVXO010000566.1:0-3326 GCF_963555865.1 Protofrankia sp. Cr1 | reverse complement strand
GACAGCATCCACGCAAACCTCAGCGGAGGCCAGCCTTGTCGTATCGGCTCGTCTGCCTGCGCGTATCACCCCGAGTAGCGATGATGGAAGGCCATGCTCATGAGCGTGCGCGTGCGGGTGCGGGTGCGGGTGCGGTCGAGTCTGGCCGGGTCGAGGCCGGGGCGGTTGCGTCGGAGCGCGGTGAACATCTCGTCCGGGATTTGTTCGGTCCATCGCGCATGGACCAGCCCGGCCTGCGCCACGCGGATCAGTAGATCGCGTAGCGTGCTCGGGTACAGCACGCTACGCGATCTAGACGACGACGAACGGCGTCGGAGTCAACTCAGGCCCATGTCCTGGGCCAGGGTGGTCAGTTCGGCGGCGGCGCGGCGCCGGGCGTCGTCGCGGTGCTTGTACTCCAGCAGCGATCCGGCCGGGACCCGGCGGTGTGTTCCGACCTTGCGGTAGGCGATCTCGCCGGCGTCGAGCAGCCCGATCAGGTAGGGCCGGGACACGTTCAGCAGGTCGGCGGCCTGCTGGGTGGTCAGCTCGGCGTGCGCGGGCACGACCGAGACGCCATGGCCGCCCGCCATGTGGGCCAGAACGCGGGACAGCAGTTCCACCGCGGCCCTGGGCAGGACCAGCTGACCGTCGTCATCAAGCCGGACGGTGGCCAGGCCGTCCGGGTGTGTCCGGAGGTATGCCTGGACTCGCTCCAGTGCCTCGGCGGCAGCGGCGGCCGACTCGGCGTCGGGGACGACCGGACCGAGGACGGCGTTCATCCCATCCTCCTCTCCAAACGCAGTAAGCGAAACAATCGTGGCAGTCGAAGTGCAGCGGGGTCGTCGCATCGGGTCAGGTCGTGGCGAGCTGGCCGAGCCATGCTCCGAAGGTGAGCGAGAACGGCGGCCGGGCGTCCACTTTGGCCGCGAGCGCCCGCCGGCGGGTCAGATTGCCGCCGCAGGTCTCGATGATGATCTCTGCGATCTGGTCGGCGCGTTCGGTGCAGTTCAGGACGTGCCGGGCGGGCAGGGCCTGCAGGATCCCGGGTGTGGTGTGGGCCGTAGTGAACGAGCAGGTCAGCAGGTCAGCAGGTCAGCAGGTCGGACTGGCGGTTCGAGCCCTAGCTGGCTCCCGAGCATCCGACTACGCAGGGTCGTGGACGGTGGGTGATGCCTCGCGCTCCCGATCAATCGGGCAGCTTTACCGAGTGTCCACTAAAGCGGGTACGGTCCACACTACAGCGAGCTGAGGAAAAACGACCTTCAGGAACTCGGCATCACACAGCACTGCTGATACTCGCACGGCAACTGTCTGTCACCACCGGAATTTTGGCAGAGCCGTTAGATTGACAGACCCCGTACGGCGCTGCGACGAGTGGTCGGTCCGCAGCGATGGCAGCAGATCGGCGATGTCCGCACCGGGCAATGCGACCGCTTCCGTGGCTTGTCCCCGCTCGCTGCGAGCTGGTGCCGCCGACGCCCGGCGAGGGCCAGAGAGAGCAGCGTTTGCAGTTGCCCCCAAGCCGTGTTCGGCGTGTGGCCCGCCGGCTCGCAGCAAAGATCTATCTCTAGGTAGAGGTGCGTCGCCGGGGCCGGGCGCACCCTACGGGTTGTGATTACGCAGCAGCATGACGATCGTGGGCCTGAGGTCGGATCTGTGGATCTCGTCGTTGCCCGTGGACTGTCGCGGGTGATCGGGTCACCATCGACCGGGGTACGGATCCTCGACGATGTCAGCCTCCGGATTCCTCGGCTGAGCCTGTTTGCCATCAATGGGCCATCTGGCAGCGGTAAGTCGACGCTGCTCAACCTGTTGACCGGGATCGACCGGCCGACCAGCGGCGAGGTCATCTTTAACGGTCGGTCGATTGTGGCCCGCAGCGAGAATGCCCTGGCCCGGTGGCGCGGCGCTCACGTCGGGATCGTCTTCCAGTTCTTCCACCTCATCTCGACGTTGACGGCGTTGGAGAACGTCGTGCTGGCGCTGGAACTCGGCAGGGGCGGCGGGCTGCCCCGCTCCCGGTGGCGGCACCGGGCCCGGGAGTGTCTGGCATTGGTGGGCATGGATAGCTATGGCCGTCGGTTGCCCAGCGAGCTGTCTGGCGGTGAGCAGCAGCGGGTGGCGATCGCGCGGGCGCTGGCCAACGATCCACCGTTGATCGTGGCCGACGAACCGACGGGCAACCTGGATTCCAAGACTGCCGCGTCGGTGTTCGACGTGCTCGATGGCCTGACAGCGTTCGGCAAGACGGTCGTGTACGTGACCCACAACCGTGAGCTTGCCGAAAGGTCCAGTGCCTCGGTGGACCTACTCGACGGGCGTATCGTGGCCCGGCGCGAGCCGCGAGGTCGGGCCGAGGTGGCCCGATGAGCCGCTGGCTGAGCGCGCAGACACGCAAGTCGGTAGCCGAAATCGTCCAGCGGAAGGCGCACTCGCTGCTGGTGGTGGTGGCGGTGGTCTTGGCCGTCGGCGGGCTGATCGCGGTCAATGTTGCCGACGTCGGCCTGTCTGCCGCGTACGCCTTCACGGTCGCCAGCCAGGGTCCGGCACCGGATGTGACGGTGGCCGTCGACAGGACCGACCCGGCCCTGCTCGCCGACATCTCACACCGGCCCGAGGTCACCTCGCTGCAGCAGGCCACGACGTTGGGCACGCAGTGGCGTGTCACCCAGGCGCCCGGCCACGTCAGTTTCACCGTCATCAGCTACCCGGACCCACGACACGTTGCCCTGGCCCCGTTCGAGCTTGTGCAGGGCAGGTACCCGGGTGACGGGGAGATCGTCATGGAGTTCGGCGACTCTGCGCTGCAGTCGTTCGCGGTGGGCGACATGGTGACCGTCGACACGGCTCGGGGCAGCGCCGGGCTGCGGGTGGTAGGCATCGCCCGCACCAGCGGGCTGAACCCCGCGGTGACCGGCAAGGCGGTCGGCTACATGAGCCAGGCCGGGCTGCTGCAACTGCCCGCCTACACCTACGTTCCCGGCCAGCTACCTCACCAGCCGCTGCGCGCGCAGGAGATCGCGATCAAGCTGCACTCCCCGGCGGACTACCAGGCCGCCGCGGACGCGATCGGGCCGCTCGTACGTGCCCACGGGGCCAACGTGCTGGCGGTCTTCCCACCCAAGCATGGCGTGCCGCTGCAGCAGCTGAGGGGGATCTTCTCTCTGGTGCGGGTGCTCATCGCCGTCGCGCTACTGCTGGCGGCCATGCTGTTGTTGAACACGTTCACCGCGCTGGTCACCGAACAAACGGCGGTGATCGGCACGATGAAGGCGCTGGGCGCGACCCGTGCCCGCGTCGTACGCGGCTACCTGACCACCGTCGCCATCTACTGTCTCTTATAC
>NZ_CAUVXO010000565.1:0-3329 GCF_963555865.1 Protofrankia sp. Cr1 | reverse complement strand
GTTCGGGTCAGCGTCCATCACCCGCACCGCCCACAGCAGCTCACCGGTTTCCTTGTCCCGCTCCTGCGCATCCGGCGCTCCGGCCTTCGACTTCTCAAAGTCGTTGGCCGCTTCCACCCCGAGCACGAATGCGCCGTGGGGAAACACATCCCCGAACGCCACCGGAATCCACCGCGGTATCGCCATCGTCGGTTCACCTCGTCCTGTGTCATCAGCGTGCCGGCTGGTGCCGGCCGGTCTGGCGTTGCAGGACATACAGTGCACCGTGCGCGAACCGCTCATCAACTATTATGTGCCCGTAGCATGTGAGGTCCACATAAGCGTGCAGCAAAGACATCAGGCCCACCAGCGGGTCCCGCTTGGAAGTATGTGTACCTCACATACCCTGCTGTTTGCTTTCAAGCTAAAATCGGCTGCATGGAGGACCGAGAGCCGAGATCACCCGTCTACACGGCGCGGGGCGCGATCGTCGGCGAGGATTGGGCCGCAGTCGCCGACGCGGTCAACCAGCGTATGGCGGTCCGCCGCATCGGACAGCAGGAACTCGCCGACGTCTCCGGTGTGTCCGTGTCCACGGTGCGGCAGATCCAGCACGGCGGCAACGGCCGCCGGGTACAGAACAAGACGTTGATCGCGCTTGCCCGCGCCCTCGGCTGGCCTGACGACCATCTGATCCGCGTACTGGTCGGCAACCAGGTGTCGGATGCCCCCGCCGGTGCAACCGATCGGGAGATCCTCGCCGGTATTGACCGCATCGAACAGCGCCTGGACGACGTCAGCCGTCGCCTGGCCGCCGTCGAGCAGCTCGTCACCGCGCAGGCCGCGAACAGGTAAGGGGTCAGAACACCGACAACGACATGGTCGCCCGCCGGAATTCTGACCCCTTGTGCTTCACCGCGGTCTCCGCCGCGTGACTACTCAGCCTGGCACGGATGTAGTCCCGCCCGGCTCCCACGAGGACACCAGCTCACCGACCGACCGGAAGACAAGTGTCACCTCAACATCGCCGAATGCTTCCACGAAACCGACCCCGTCCGGCAGCGATGCCCAGGCACGCATCACGTCGGCCGGACGATCCGCCGGGCAGATCGTGACCGCGCATTCGTCCCCTTGCGACATGACCGTCGCGGGTTCACCGTCGGTCATCGGCCGCCGGCCTGCCGCACTGACCGTGCCAACGCCGCGCCCAGCAGCACCCGACCGGCCGCCGGTGCCGTGACCGTGTCGACGAAGAAGAACAGCGGGCACACCTGGTAGTCGTGCCAGCCGCTCTCCACCGCGAACAGCTCCGCCGCCGCAGGCGAATCAAACGTGATCGTGGTGTCGCGGACCCGCCGTTCGCCTCCCGGCTCGAAGCGCACCACCCCGTACAGCACGGGTAGCCGCTCATCTGGGTTTCCGCTGTCCGTCGTGTTGTCCCTGGTTACCGTCACCGGTCGCATCCCGTCCCGTGGTCATTCCTCGCTGATTGGACGCCGTCCCGGCCCCGCGGAGACCATCGCTCGACACGAGACCGGGCCGGCTGTGCCACAGCCTCACGGCACAACACGAACCCATGGAAGATGACGTTCCCATGTGACCATCACCTGATCCGGGCCGGCAACGGGTTAACAACGGCAACACGCCCGCTCAATAGGTGAACTTTCCCTACCTGTCGGGCGTAATCCGGGTACTGTCGGCACCAGTCCTGCCACGAGACGTATCCCTCTCTCCCGGCCGGAAGGTTGATCAAGTATGTCGGCTGTTTCGCTCGGCCCGTACACGGTGTCCGAACGCCTCCTTGCCCGCGACGACATGCGCGCCGCTCTGACCGACCGCGACTTCGGCACGGCCTTCCGGCTGATGAAGAAGTACGACGCCGCCAGCCAGGATCGCATTGCCTCCGCGGTCGAGGGCCTCGACCAGAGCCGCGTCAGCAAGATTGCGAACGGGCGGGACAGGATCGGGACCCTGGACCTGATCGAACGCATCGCCGATGGCCTCCGCATCCCCGGCCGCATGCTCGGTCTGACCCCTCGCCAATGGGAGCCCTCTGTACCCACACCGCACACCCATACGGAAACAGCGCCACCGGCGGTCGACAGCCCGTCGGCAACCGCCCAGCAGCCGGTCACCGACCCCGAGCCAACCGCCCAAGGACTCGTGTACGAACCCTCCGTGCGACGTACCCTGAGCACAGTTGCCGAGCTCGGGAGGGCCGACGTGCGCCGTCGGGATGTGCTGCTGCGGTCGTCGTTCGTACTCGGCGCACTCGCCGGACCGAGCCGGGATTGGCTCCTGACCAGCCTGGACGCCGCCGACTCCGGACGCACCACCCGCGCAGACATGGCCGCGGTCGAATCCATCCGCAGCATGTTCGGTGTGTTCCAGGAAATGGACGTCATCCAAGGCGGCGGTGACATCGCGCGCCGCGCGGTCGCCCAATACCTCACCGAACACGTCCTCCCCCTCCTACAACAGTCCCACCCCGAACCCGTCCGCCAGGCGCTGTTCGAAGTCGCCGCCGAACAGACCTACCTCGCCGGCTGGATGGCGTTCGACTGCGGACAGCACGGCATTGCGCAGCGTTACCTGATTCAGTCCCTGCGGCTCGCCGACGCGTCCGGAAACCGGATGCTCGGTTCCCACGTCCTCGCCGGACTCTCCGACCAGGCAACCCAACTCGGACACCCCGAGGAAGGGCTTCGCCTCGCCCGCACCGGCCGCCACGGCCTCCGCGCCCCCGCCGCCCTCACCGACTTGTACGTGTTGGAAGCCCGCGCCCTGTCGGTCATGGGTCGCTCCACCGACACCGCCGCCACCATCGCGCAGGCCGAGAAGACGTTCGACCTCGTCAACACGGCGAACGAACCCGAGTGGGCGAAGTTCATCGACGAGCCCTACATCAGCGGAGAAATCGCAAACAGCCTCCGCGATATCGGCGACCCAGCCGAGGCCCACCGCTACGCCGGTCAGTCCGTCGAGGCCGCCCGCCGGCAGAACCGCGGACGACGCGGCTCACTCAGCCAAACCGTCATCGCCGTCAGCTTCACCCAACAAAACGACCTCGAAAGCGCGATCGTTGCCAGTCACAAGGCCATCGACATCGCCGCCGGAGTCCCCACCTCCGCCCGCTACGTCACAGCCATGACCGACCTACGGCAACGACTCGTCCCCTTCCAGCACGACGCCAACACCCGCGAGCTACTCGCCCGTATCGACCGCACCGCCCTCGCCGGCATTGCAGCCTGACTACATCCTCGGATCCGGACTGACGGTCAGCAGTCAGGATCCCAAGGACAACATCAGCCGAGGAATCACCGTGCATATGTCCGGCACACTGCCGAATT
>NZ_CAUVXO010000564.1:0-3333 GCF_963555865.1 Protofrankia sp. Cr1 | reverse complement strand
GGGAACAGCTGGCGTCGGGGCTGCGCCGTCCGTTGGGGTGTGTCTGGCCCGAGGCCGCCCCCGACACCCACGCCGGCCGGCTGGTCCTGTGGGTCGGGGATCAGGACCTGTCCACGGCGCCGGCGGCGCCGTGGCCGCTGGCGCGGCGCGGGCAGACCGACGTGTTCACCCCGGTGCCGTTCGGGTCCGATCCCCGCGGCCGGGCGGTGACGATCGTGCTGCCGGAAAACAACGTGCTGATCGGTTCGCTGCCGGGGGCGGGGAAAACCGCCGCGGTGCGGGTCCTGCTGCTCGGCTGTGCACTCGATCCGACCTGTGAGTTGTGGGTGTTCAACCTGAAAGGCACCGCCGATCTGGATGCCGCCGCGCAGGTCGCCCACCGGTATACGACCGGTATTGATGATGGCAGTGTCGAGGCGGCGCTGGGTGCGTTGCGGGATTTGTACGCCGAGGTGGTCCGCCGGGCGTCGGTCCTGAAAAGCCTCCCGAAGGATGTCTGCCCGGACGGCAAGGTGACCCGACAGATTGCGAACCGGCGGCCGCTGGGCCTGCATCCCCTGGCGGCGATCATCGATGAGTGTCAGAACCTGTTCGCCCATCCCGTCTATGGGAAGGAGGCTGGTGAGTTGGCGATCGCCGTCATCAAACTCGGCCGGGCGCTCGGCATCATGCTGATTCTGGCGACGCAGCGGCCGGACGCCCAGTCGTTGCCGACCGGGGTGTCGTCGAATGTGTCGATCCGGTTTTGTCTGCGGGTCATGGGCCAGGTGGAAAACGATATGATTCTCGGCACGTCGATGTACAAGAACGGTGTGCAGGCGACCACGTTGCGGCCCAATGATAAGGGGATCGGCTATCTGGTCGGTGTCGCCGACGATCCGATTATCGTGCGGTCCGCCTATATCGACACGCCGACCGCGGAACGGATCGCCGCCCGCGCCCGGGCGGCCCGGATCGCCGCGGGGACCCTCGCCGGCCAGGCCGCCGGGGAAACCATTCCCACCCCCACGCCGGCGGTATCCCTGCTGGAGGACATTGTCGCGGTGGTGCCGGCGTCCGAGGTCAAGGTGTGGTCGGAAACGGTGGTCACCCGGTTGGCCGCGCTGCGGCCGGCGGTGTATGCCGGGTGGACCGCGGAACACCTCGCGGTCGCGCTGAAACCGTATGGGATCGATACCGGTCAGATCAACCGGCGTATCGACGGGAAGGTCGTCAACCGGCGGGGCATCGACCGGCGCGACCTGGCCGCTGTGCTGGCGGAACGTGACCGCCAGCGGGGCCGTGGCTAGCCGCCCGGGGTGCTTGCCGTAAGCGGCGTCCCCGCTTACGGCAAGCACCCCCGCTAGCGGCCCTCACCGCCCCTGACCAGGGCGTAAGTACGTAAGCGGCCTCCGGCGTGCATGTCCATAACCCCACGAAAAACGACTGCGGGAGACCCCACACCAGCCGCTGCGGCCCTCCCGGGCGCCACGCCCGTGCCACCACCGTCGGTGCGCATCGCGGCGACGCGACGCACCCCTGGTAGCCGCGTTCAGCAGGCCCCGACCGGCCGTCGCCGACATGCGCCGGATTCCCCGCGCAGAGCCGATAGCCCGGATTTCCCCGGCTATCCCGCACCCTCCTATGCCGATCAGTGCCGCCCGCGTAGGGGTTTCCCGACTACCGCAGATTCTTGTTCCTGCGATGCGATCGGACTGTGTATGTCGATTGTCCTGGACCTCTTCGCCGGCCCCGGCGGCTGGTCGCTCGCCTGCCACCGGCTCGGTTTCCACGACCTAGGAATAGAATGGGACCCTTGGACATGCGCCACCCGCCGAGCCGCCGGCCTCACCACCATCGAAAGCGACGTCGCCGCCATGGACCCGGCCGACTACCGCGATATCGCCGGCCTCATCGCCTCACCGCCGTGTCAGCCCTTCAGCGCCGCGGGGAAACGCCGCGGACTGGCTGACCCACGCGGCCGGCTCGTCTACCAGCCGATGCGATTCGCCCGCCATATCCACCCGCCGTGGATCGCGATGGAAGAGGTACCCACCGTCCTTCCTCTCTGGGAGACATTCGCCGGTTCGCTCCGTCGTGACGGCTATGCCACCTGGACCGGTATTCTGTCCGCAGAAGAATACGGTGTGCCCCAGACCCGGCGGCGGGCGTTTCTCCTCGCCTCCCGGATGCGGGACCATATCCACCCGCCGAAGCCGACCCACACCCGGTACGTACCGGGCCATCCCCGCCATGCACCGCCGTTACAACCGTGGGTCAGTATGGCCGACGTCCTCGGTCGAGGAATGCTCGACCGGCCGGCGTTCACCGTTACCACCCGCGGCAACAGCTGGGGCGGATCATCAACCCGACGCGCCTTACAGCAGGCCCAGCAGAAAGGACGATGGGCCGGATTGGACGGACGGCTCACCGCCGCCGAATTCGGGGTCCTGCAATCGTTTCCGGCGGGTTTTCCCTGGCAGGGCACGCACACCAGGCAGCTGGTCCAGGTTGGTAATGCCGTGCCGCCCGCGCTCGCCGTCGCGGTCCTGTCCGCCGTCGCCCGGGACCAGCCCCGCCAGCAGGCCGCGTAAATGCCCGGAGGGAACCCGCGCATGTCCCGCACCCCCGACGACACCCCACCCACGCCGGCCCGGGACACCCACACGCCGATCAGCGAGGAGCAGCGGGCCGCGATCGAACGGGCCGTGCGCGCACTGCCCCCGCTGACCGACGAGCAGATCAACCGGCTGGTCACCATCATCGCGGTCGCCCGGGAACGCCGCCGCACCCGCGCCGCGGACGGCCGGGACTACGCACCGCCGACCGGTAACACCCCGTGAGCGGGCCGGAGGAGGGCCGCGCCGAAAGGGCGGCCGGCGCGGCCCTGCCGGTGGTGCTGGCCGTCGGGGTGTTCTGCGTCGCGTTCGTCCACGTGCACGACGTCGCTCGGTGGGCGGGACAACCCGCCTGGGCGTCGTGGATGATCGCGGTGTCGGTGGAGTTGATGGCGTTGGCGTCCATCATCGAAATCCGCTACCGACGGCGGATCGGCGTCGGGGTCGGCTGGCCGGTCACCACACTGCTCGTCGGGATCGCCATGTCCGGGGCGGCCAACCTCGCCGCGGCCGGCCCGGACGCGTTGACCGTCCCGCCGGGCCTGTGGGTGCCCGCGATGGCCCTGTGGCCGGTGGCCGCCTTCGGTCTCGTGGCCGGTCTCAAGGCCACCCGGCCGACCCGCACCGCCGGCCGGCCGGCAGACGTCGACCAGCCCGACCTCGCGCGGACCGGTCCCGACCAGCCAACCGGCGAGGAGGAGCAGCCCGACCGGTCGAACAGGTCGGGGCCCTCCGC
>NZ_CAUVXO010000563.1:0-3332 GCF_963555865.1 Protofrankia sp. Cr1 | reverse complement strand
ACTCCGCCCTGCGCGAGTTCGTCATCGGGCTGTGGGCCAATGTCAGCCATCCGTACGATCTGCCGGCCACCGAACAGCGTCACGGCCTGTCCCCCGATGCGGCCAGGGCGGCGCTCGACCGTGGTCTGGGCCTGCTGTGCGCCCACGATCCCGCGTTGTACCGGACTCTGGTGACCGGTCCGCTGGCCGCACGCGCGCCGGGCAGCGCCGGCCGGGGCGAGACAGCGCAGGTCGCAGCCGAGGCAGCGAAAATCACGGCTGACTTCGCCATCGAAACCGATCCGGATACCGACCATGCCCGGTCGGCTCTGCTCGCGGAGATCGCCTCTGAGACCGCACCGGAAATCCCGGACGCGCCGCTTCCGACGCCGCAACAGACACAGGCACAGGCACAGGCACAGACATCGAGACGCGGGACGCGGCCGGGCACCGCGCGCGGACGCCGGCAGCGCGACCGGCGGGTCGCGCTGCGGCTGCTGCGCTCGCTGCTGGATGCGGCTGACGGCCGGGCGGTCGACCCGGTCGGCAACTGCCGGCGGCTGCGCGGCGTCGACGAGCCGGCCGCGCAGGAGGAGATCCGCCATCTCGCCACGCTGGTCGCAGCGGCCGGCGTGATGTGGGTCGACGACCTCGTGCAACGGCTGGAGAACGGTCGGCCACCGGCATGAGGTCCCGCCGACATGAGGGCCCCGGGCGCACCCCGCCACTCCCGTAACTCCCTACTCCCGCGACCAGCGCTCCAGCATGTCCGCGAGCCCGTCGGCCTGCTCCGCCGACAGCACGACGGACACGGTCGTGGAACCGGGCACGGTGGTTTCGACCTCGACGCGCGCTCCCCCGTCCACCGGTGACACCCGCACCGCCCTGGCGACCTCGGGAGCGGCGGGTGCGGGCTCGGTGAGCCGGCGTGGCACCGGTGCGCGGACGCGCGCGGGCTTGTCCAGCGTCCCGCCGGCGACCGACCGCAGCAGCGCCGCGAGCTGGTTGGCGACGGGCACCTCGTCCGGGACGGCCGGCTCCGCTCGCGGGTCGGGACCGGGACCGGGACCGGAGCCGTCCCCGACCGCCACAGGGTCGTCGGTCCACAGCAGACACAGGTCGACGTCGACGTCGACGAATTCGATCATCGCGCTCGTCCCCCACAGGTCGGCCTCAAGTGGACCGAACCGGCGCCGCAGATGCCGGCCAGTGAACGGCCCCCGACCGCCGCCGACCATCCCGCCGACCGCCCTTCTGATTCGGGCCGCATCTCGATTCGGACCGCTTCCCCGATTCTGGCCGCCACCGCGTCGGGACGCCTCATCATGGCGGACCCTCACGGTCACTTCTCCGTCCACATCGTGTCACGGTCAGCCCCTCCCATCCGACTGGATCAGGGTGCAATCGAAAAGCCATCGGATAGGCCCTATCCCTGCAGGGACAGCGACACCACGAGGTTGTCCCGGTGGGTGCCGCCCTCGACCGGGCCGTCGCAGGTCACCAGCCGCAGTTCGGGCAGGGGCGCCGACCGGTAGAGGATGTCGGCGGGCAGCGCACTCTTCGGGTACACGTCGATGCGGTCGACGGTGAACACCAGTCTGCCGCCGTCGGCCCGCACCACGACGACCTCCGCCCCCGGTTCGAGATCGCGCAGCCGGGCGAACACCGCGGGCATGCGGTGCAGGTCGACGTGGCCGGCAAGCACCGCCGAGCCCGGCTCCCCCGGCGCCGGCCCGCCGCTGTACCAGCCGACGGTGTAACCGTCGGGCGCGGTCGCGAGTTCACCGTCGGCGGCACCCGCCAGCCGGATCCCCTGCTGCTCATCCCCGCCGACCAGCCCGACGGGGACGACCGGTGCCGGTCCGGACGCGCCGGGAAGGATCAAGCCCACCGGATGGTGGGGGGATCCCCAGCCCGTTCCCCCCGCGGGCGGGCTGGGGATCGTCGTGGGGTCCGCCGCGACCGCGGGCGGGACCGTCGTAACGCCAGTACCGGTGGCTGTGCCGGTGCCGGTGCCGGTGCCGGTGCCGGTCGCCGAGCATGCCGCCAGTACCAGGCAGCAGGCGAGCACGACGGCCACCGAACGCCGGCCCCGGGAGACGGTGGCATCGACGGTGCTGGTGTCGGTGCCGGTGCGGACCGGGCCGACTGGCGGCACCGCCGTTCCACGAGCGTCGACGGTCCAGCCGGCGGCAACCGGGGCATCGCCCGATCCACCGCTGAGGAGCACACCGACCACATCCCCCGGACGGGCCTGCACCGGGCCGACGACGATCAGATCGCTTTTCGCGCCTGGCCGCCGCAGCCCGAACGTGGTGCTGCCCGCAGGCACGGTGACCAACGGCGAGACCGTGCCGGGGTCGACCGGGTTCCCCAGCGGACCGCCGGCCGCGTCGACGAGGCTCACCGGTCCGACGCCGCCGGCCGCGTGGATCAGGCGGACGGCGATGCGTCCCGCGCCCGGGGCGGTGAAGCCGTCGACGACTACGCGGGCCGCCAGCGCGGACGTCCCGGTGACGATGACGCTGACCGTCCCGCCGGGTGGCGCCTCGACCGGCACCGAGAGATCAGCCGAGCCGTCCCGGGTAAGGGTCAGGCGGACAGCACCGGCCGGCACCCGCCGGTAGCCGGACGGCTCCCGGAAACGGAGGGCCAGTGGCGACGGACCCGCACCGGCGACGGTCAGGTCCGGGCCGGGGGCTGCATCGACCACCCGTACCGCGCCGTGCGCCCCGCTGACCGCCGTTGCCGCATGGGCGGGCCGGACGGACCACCCGGCTGCCGTCCCGATGCACGCGGTGAGCAGTCCCAGCAGGCCGATGGCACCCGCCCGACCCGCCCGGCGCCGCAATCCGGTCCGGACCCGGGCTGCAATCCCAGCCATGATCCCAGCTGCGATCACGGCTGCGATCCCGAACGTGGTGACCATCAGGTACCTCCAAGGGTCTTGGCGTAGTGGGAGACGGTGCCGCCGGCGCGGCGCACGTAGGCCCGCCACGCCGCCTCCACCCGACCCAGCCGGCTCGGGTCCAGCTCGTCGACCCCGACGCCGGCACCGACGAAGCGCACGTCCACCCCGGTGAGATCCGCCTGCAGGCCGTGCGCCGCCAGGCTGTTGAGCAGGGCCGCGATGTCGGCGTCGTCAAGCTCGCGGGCGGACAGGTCGTACGGCTGCCGTGTCGAGATCCCGTCGCTGAACACGGTCAGTTCCCGCCTTCCGGCCGGCTCCGCCCGCAGCGAGGTACCGGCCAGCACGAACGCCCCGAACAGGTCGGTCGCCGTAGCCGGCCGCGCGGCCGCGCAGTCGACCAACGCCGTGGTGGCGGCGAGCGCTGTGTCGACCTGCGCGTTTT
>NZ_CAUVXO010000562.1:0-3338 GCF_963555865.1 Protofrankia sp. Cr1 | reverse complement strand
GTTTTGGCACGCCAGGTGCGAATTGGCCCCCAACTCACCCTGAAAAGCGATCTTCTTGCGCCCTGTCATCGCTGAAGCGGTCCATTTCTCATGATGAATTGCCTGGCGGCCGCGGTCGGCCCGGCAGTGATGATACCCGAGCGGTCGCCGGGCGAGCGCGACGGCGGCGATCTTCGCCCCGCCAGCCGCTCCACTCGTCGTCACCCCACGGTCCCCGGATCGGGCCGCACATCTGTGGATGGATGTCCGGGCGCGGTACTCGAGCGATCGGTGGTGGCCTGTGACCACGCCGTGCAGGCGCCGCTAGACTCGCGGACCGTGTCGGGGGTAATGGGCAGGTTCGCGAGGGTGACTACGCGATGTGGGCGCGTGGGAGCCTCCAGATCATGATTATTAATGAAAGGTCGGTGGCGGCGGCGCTCCCCGGCTATGACCTGGGCGCCACAGTCGGTACGGGTGCGTCCGGGCTGGTGCTGGCCGGCCGACACCGTGCCCTGCACCGCGACGTGGCCATCAAGATTCTGGCCGCGGGGCGTGACAGTGCGGCTGCCCGTTTCGCCGGTGAGGCACAGTTGCTCGCCGCCATGGATCATCCGCATGTGGTCCGGGTCTACGACTACGTCGAAACCGACGATCTGCGTCTGATTGTCATGGAGCTGCTGGGCGGGGGGACCGTGACCCGCCGTCAGGCGGATATGCCACCGGAGGATGCCTGCGCGGTGGGTCTGGCGGTGGCCGCGGCACTGGCCTACGCGCACGGCCGGGGGGTGCTGCACCGCGACATCAAACCCGACAACATCCTGTTCGACACCGCCGGCCTGCTCAAGGTCACAGACTTCGGCATCGCGAAGATCATCGAGGGGTCGGCGGCCACCGCCAGCGCCATCGTGGGAACCCCGGTCTACATGGCCCCCGAACAGATCATGGGCGGCCGGCTGGGCCCGACTACCGACCTGTACGCACTCGGGGTTCTGCTCTACCAGTTGCTGACCGGGGCGCCGCCGTTCGACCCGACGTTGCCGTTACCGGTGCTGGCGCAGAAGCACCTCGATGCCATCCCGCCACCGTTGGTGGGGGTTCCCGTGCCGGTGGCGGCCGTGGTGCGCCGGGCGCTGGCCAAGGACCCCGCAGCCCGCCAGCTCTCGGCGCACGCCTTTGCCCTCGACCTGTCCCATGCCGCGGCCGACGCATACGGCCCGGGCTGGACCGCCCGCTCCGGGATCGTGCTGCGGCTCGACGACGACATCCGTGCCGTCGCCGATCGTCCCTCTGTGCGCACCGAGGTGTCGCCCCCACCAGCGGGCCCCCCACCGACCAACCTCGGGGGTTTCTCACCCCGGAAGGCATGGGCGGGTCGCCGAGCGCTTGGTCCGCTCGTCGTGGTCGCCGTCGTGGTCGCCGCGTTGGTCGCCGTGGGGATCGCCCATGTCATCGGGGCGGATCCGGTGCCTCCTGATTGCCATTCGCGGGCCGACGGTTCGGTCTCGCTGTCCTGGGTCCATGGTGACGGTGGCCAGTGCGTCGGCTACAGCGACGGCAGCTACCTGTTCGACAGCGGGGGGACCTCGCCCCACGCGGTTGACCTGCGCATCGTGCAAGGAAAAATCCACGACCAGAATCAGTGCGCAAAGGAACTCCACGACCGTTCGCCGGGGGAGTTCCCGTACCGGCTTATGACGTTGGTCTATTTCGTCGGTCTCACGGGGGAGACCGACGGTGACTGGACAGCCGCGCAGGTCGCTGAACTCGAGGGTCTGCTGACCTGGCAACGGGCGTTGAACCAGGTGAAAGGCTCCGCGAAGGGCTGCGCGAGCACGTCGGAGAACCCCTCACGGGTGGCGCTGCGTGTCCTGATCGCCAACGGCGGCAACACGATGACCTACGCGGACCAGGTGGCCCGGGAGCATCTCGTACCGCTGGTCTCCCGGCCCGGGGAGAACGTGCTCGGCGTCATCGGCATGGACCGCAGCACCACGGCGACCGGCCAGGCCGTCGCGACGCTCGGGAAGGCAGGCGTGCCCGTGGTCGCCACGACCCTGTCCGGGGACGGTATGGCGGACCACTCGCCGCTGTACTTCCAGATGGTGCCGGACAACCGGCGGGAAGCCCTGCTGGTCACCAGCTACGCGGTGCGGAACGCAAAGACGCGGATCAGCGTGTACTACCCGGAAGCGTCCAATGATCGCACCGGTCAGGGGCTGCCGGCGGTGGACGACCTTTACGTTTCCACCCTGGTACGCGACATCCAGGATGAGGTCCGTCAGGAGGCTGGCGCGAACCCCCCGGTGAAGCTCATCAATGATCTGCACGGCTGGTCACCCGGGGGGAACACGCCGGACTGGTTCCGCGCGCAGTGCGCGGCGCAGCGTCCGGATGATCTGATCTTCTACGCCGGCCGCTACAACGACTTCCCCGCCTTCGCGGACAGCATGCTTCCATGCCTCCGCGGTACCTCCCTGGTTCTCGCCGATGACTCGGTGTCGCGGTATGTCGTCCAGGCGGCGGGCCATCCCAGCACAGCTGTGTTCCGGTTCGTCGTCAAGGGCGCTTCCGTGCTGCTTGCAGGCAAGCCCTGTTTTCAGGGAGACGTGAAGGCCGGCGGACCGTTCGTCACCTCGTCCCTACAGAAATTCTGCACCGATTTGGCCGACATGTACAAAATAACCGGGATGACCCCACCCGACACGTTGTGGCCGGACGAGCGGATCGGTCTGGCCTACGACGCGGCAAAGCTCTTCGTCGACATCGTCACCAAGCGGCGCGATGCAACTATGGCGGACATCGGAGGGCTGCTTCGGGGGCCTTTCCCGGGCGACGAGCAGTGCACTGATACAGCCAGCCCGACTGCCGGTGCGTGGCCGGGTGCGACCGGATGCGTCGACTTCGGCACATCCCAGGTCGCGGTGGCCAAACGGCTGGCGGTCATCCGCATCGCCCTTGCCCCGACGGACCTGCCGGCCCCTCCCCGCCTGACGGGCACACCGCTACAGGACGTGGAAGCCAACGACGGGTACCCGTGCAAGTATGCCATCAGTGGACGGATTCCGAGGACGACCGATTGTCTCGGCAACCCCCTCAAACCGCTGGACACGGTTCGCACAGGGCAGCACTGACAATTTTCAGATCATGCTCTGCGGTCGGTCGCACACCGTCGTGCGTGGCTTCGCCGTGATTCCACGCTGCGAACTGTGCGCATCATTCAGAACCCCTGATCGGACGAGTCGAATCGGCCCTGACCTGCGACGATCCCGATTGCGAGCAGATTTCCGAACGACGTTCCGTGATTCGTGTGGGCCGATGTTCGACTGTTGGTCACGGTAGGAATTCGGCGTGTTTGG
>NZ_CAUVXO010000561.1:2046-3558 GCF_963555865.1 Protofrankia sp. Cr1 | reverse complement strand
GGGCCAGCGAGCCAGCGAGCCAGCGAGGTTGAACAACCACAACCATCGACCTTTTGAATCTCAACACCCGGTCGACCGTTGGGTTTCTTGCGTAGTTTGGGATATAACAACACCACCGTGGCAATCTTGCGCTACTTGTTCCGCCCGCGGGCCTGACGTACGCTGCACCTGCGGCGGTCGTCGGCGTGGTTTTGTTGTTTATCATGGAATACCTCGGGCACCTACCAGTGATCACAACAGGGCCAACGACTATGGCCGCGGTGCCGACGACTATTTCCTGACTGGCCATTTTGAGGAGGCCGGGCGTGAGAGAACCCAGCAGTCTGCTCGGGCGGTCACGAACGAGTCGAGAGCTCGGGGCCCGCCGTTCCCGCCGTGGCACGGCAGCCACCGCCGTCGGCAGCGGTTTCGTTCACAACGGAACCACACTGACCGCCGACACCCCGCCGTGGACGCTGGCGCGCCTGTGGGCGCCCGACGGGCTCGGTGCCGCGCTGGAAGAGGTGACCAGCCGGGTCCAGCGGCCCGCCGTCCTGACCTTCACCAGCGCGACGCTCGGCGCGGTCGTCCACTCCTGGCTCGTCGCGGCTCCCGCCCGGCCCGTCGCGGTACTCAACGGCAGGCACGTCAACGACGCCCTGGTCGCCGGATTCGCCGACCGCGTCGACGCCCTGCGGCGGATGGACGACGTCCTAGGCGGGGAGGATGTGCACGGGCTCGCGGTGTCCGAGCTGCGGGTGATCGTCCGGCTGCTGCGCACCGGTGCATACAGCCAGGACCAGCGCGCGCGGCTCTACGCCGTCGCCGCGGAACTCGCCCGGCTGGCGGGCTGGGCCGCGTTCGACAGCGGCCGTCACCAGATCGCCCAACAGTTCTGGCTGGTGGCGCTGCGCACCGCCCACGAGGCCGGTGACCGGGCCATCGGTGCCAACATCCTGCGTTGCATGGCGGAACAGGCGGTGCGCTACGGCGACCCGGCCGACGCGGTCACCATGCTGCGCGCGGCCCGCGCGGGCGCCGGGGACGCCCTCACGGCGACCGAGAAGGCGGTGCTCGCCGGCTCGCTGGCCATCGCCCATGCTCAGGTCGGCGACAGCCGAGCCGTGCGGGCCGAGATCGCCGAGGCGTTCACCCAGATCGAGCGGGCCGAACCCAGCGAGGATCCGGACTACGTGTACTGGTGTTCTCGTCCGACCATCGAGTACTACGCCGGCAAGGCCCTGTTGTGCATTGGCGACGCCGCCGCCGCCATCGGGCACCTGAGACGGTCCGTCGACGAGCTCGACGCCTGCGAGTACCCACGCGAGCTGATTCATCACCGGGTCTGGCTCGGTGTGGCCCAGGTCGACGCCGGCGAGGTGGAGCGCGCAGTCGACCTCGGCTACCAGGCAATCGACCTTGCCGGTTGCGTCGCGTCGGAGAATGCGAGGGTCGATGTCCTGACCCTCTGCGGCGCGATCGAGATCGCCGGGCATCCCGGTGCCGCCGCCCTCGCCGAACACGCCCGCACCG
>NZ_CAUVXO010000561.1:0-1826 GCF_963555865.1 Protofrankia sp. Cr1 | reverse complement strand
TCGGCAGCGATGGCGCGGCAGCCTGACACATATCCGACGCATCTCGGATACTGCCTGTCAGCGCTGGTCAAGCCCTGTTGGTCACTTGTGTCGATGTCGCGACACATCCGTCGGCCGATCTGCATTGATGCCATTGAGTGGGTACGGGGGACGTCAGCGCGGACGTCCGCTAGCGTGATCGGAATACCCACACGTGGGGGACGGAGGCCATGGACAGTTCGGTGGTACCCATCACATTGATCGTGGTGCTGCTGATCGGCGCGATTCTCTTCGTCGTCGTCTCCAGCCGCGCCTCGGGATTCGGCCCAGGGCCGACGCATCCGCCACGTCCATCGACACCCACCGGGAACACGCGGTCGGGACAACGCCGGCGGCGACGGTCGGGGATCATCGGGACGATCCTCGCGCCGCTGCGGCGTGCCCCCGCGCGCGCGGCCGGTGGTGCCACCCGCGCCTCGGGATCAGCCGCACCGAGGGGACAGGATGGTTCCGTGAGCTCCGCCGGCTCCAGCAGGTCTGCCCGCCCCGGCAACCCCGGCAATCCCGGCAACGTGGACCCACCGGCCTTTTCCAGGACCGCGGCGATCCCCACCGCGCCCATACCGCCGCCGGCCGGCGAACCGCCGACGACCGCTTTCGCGACGGTACCCGGCGGCAAGCAGCCCGACGTCTGGTCGACACCGTCCACGCACGGCGCCGGGCATCGGGATCTCGGAGCGGCGACAACGTCGACCAACGCGGCAACGTCGGTCAACCCGGCGGTGCCCGCCGCCGGACAGACCCGGGAAAGAAACGCGACGGGGTGGACGCCCCCACCGGTCAGCCCGCCCCCATCCGCGACATCAGGCCGTGACCGGCCTCGCGAGGGCGACTTCGGTGGCAGCGGCCCGTACGCTGGCACGGTGGCACAAGGCGCGCCCGCCAGCCGGGATGGCTTCGGGTTCGACGAGGCGGCGGCTACCCGCAGGAGCGGCACCTACCCGGACAACCGCGGCACCGGCGGTCACGGGGGTAGTGGTGACCCGTGGGACGACCCCGCCGCAACGAAGGCGTCGGATCAGACGATTCCCCCGGTACCCGCGATGGTTGCGCCGATCCCGACCGTACCGCTGGTCGCGGACGAACCGGACGTCTCCACCTCGCCGGCGCTGCGGTTGGCCGCCGCCGGGCGGACCCGCAGGGGCAAGCGTGGCGGTCCCAATGAGGACGCCTTCGTCGTCCTCGACGGCCTGCTCGCGGTGGCCGACGGAGTCGGTGGCGAAGCGGCCGGCCAGATCGCGTCCACCCTGGCGGTGACGACCGTGGCGAGCTTCCGCCCGCAGTACGCCGCCGACCCTCGCGACGGTCTGCGGGGTGCCCTCGACCGGGCCAACCGGACCGTCCGGGAGAAGCCGTTGCAGGAGCCGTCCTGGCACGGGATGGCCTGCACCCTGGACGTGGTCGTCCTCGGCCGGCAGCACGACACCGGCGAAACCCTCTTCGTGGCGCACGTCGGGGACAGCACCGTCTGGCTACAGCCCGGGCGCGGCCGGCCCCGCCAGCTCACCACCCCGCACGCCATCAAGAACGGGCCGCTGTTGAACGCGATCGGGCTCAACGAAGAGGTCGAGCTGGACCTGCTGGAGGAGCCGGTGCGGGCCGGGGATCGGGTGGTCCTCGCCAGCGACGGCATCACCAAGGTCATGAAGCCCGAGCAACTGGACGGCCTGCTGATGGAGCTCGGCACCATGAGCCCCGAACAGGCCGCGGACGCGCTCGTGGACGCCGCCATGATGGCCGGTGCCCGCGACGACACCACCATCGTCGTCGGCGATCTGGTCACCGAC
>NZ_CAUVXO010000560.1:1535-3894 GCF_963555865.1 Protofrankia sp. Cr1 | reverse complement strand
TTGGCTGTGCCGGATATCGCCATCGTCGAGCGGAAGTTCGCGGCCACCGACCCGATCCGGTACCCGGTGGGTACCGTGCTGGCGGTCGTCGAGATCGTGTCGCCCGGCAGTGAGCCACAAGACCGGATGATCAAACCGCAGCTCTATGCAGACACGGGCATTGCCGTGTATTGGCGGTTCGAGCTGGCGCCGAAACCGCACATCATCGTCTCCGAGCTCCGGCGTAGCCTGTTCGTCCATACAATCACCGCCTCAGCTGGCGAGCGGACGGTAATCCCCTGCCCGTTCCCGGTCGACCTCGACCCCGCTGAACTTGCTCGGCAGTAACCGCAGAACCGATCTGAACGGTCATGAGAGGACCTGGTCATTGCCCGACTGCACCAGCCGGACAAGCAACGGGTCCAGCTAGGAACGTCAGCCGCGCCGGCCTGCGTCGCCCGCTGGCTGCTGCGCGGGATGACGATCAGCGTGGCCGCCGACGCCGGCGACGGCGGCCTTCCCGCCGGCCCCTCCATCTGACGATCGACCCACGGCGACGGTCGACACCGGCGGATAGCCAGACTGTCACGAGGGTGAACCGTCCGTCTCAACCTCGGGCGTCCTCGTCAGCCCCCTCTGGCCTCTTGACCCGGCCCGCCTCGCGCAGCCGATGCGGCCGACTCGAGGCGACGGAGCAGATCCGCGAACACCGGGTGGTCTTCGAACTGGCCGGGCAGCATGCCGTCCAGGACGTGGGGGAAGCGGCGGAGAGCGGGAACCGCGTCCGAACTGGCCGGCCGGATGTCCGGCGGATCCACGCCGTACCACCGGGCAACACTCGCCAGCAGTGGGTCCGGCTCGCCTGCGACGAGTATGACTACGGCTCTGTCCTGCGCGTTCTGGTCAAGCATCATCTCCAGCTCGCCTGTGACGCCGGGGGTAATGCTACTCAACGCCATTAGAATCACCTCGGCGCTCTCGATGAGTGCCCGGACCACTCCCTGCCAGTTTTCATGAGGAAGTTCGAGCATCGGGATAGACGTTCGGAACCACGACAGCGTGTCGACGGGATTGGCGACCGCCATCACTGGCGCTCGACCGCGTAGGGCATCTGCCACCCTGCCTTCGATTGTTTCCGTAGGATGGTCGACAATTCCGCTCTGAATCCTCACGCGACGGTGGAGCGCCGGCTTCCCGCGCGTCTCGAGGGAGAGCGCCTCGAGATCGAAGCTTCTCAGGAAGAGTACGAAAGGTCGTCCCAACCGCCGCCGTTCGAGGACGGTTCGCGTGGCGGTTCGATGCTGTGCCTCATATTTCTCCCCCATCCTTTCCTCGAGCGCGAGGGTATTCTTTTCCAGTGCCCGGACGGCATGATGGTTGCGGGCGATCGCGACGGTGAAGAGTGCCCCGTACACAAGGACGGCCGGCAGGAGGACGCATGTGCGGAACAGTCGCGTTGAGGGCAAGTCGAGATAATCGAAGGCGAGAAGCACCCCTACAAACACCGGTGGTACGAAGGCGACCGCATCTGTGGCTCGGCGATAAATCCAGAACAGGACGAACGCGCCGAATGCTGCGAGCGTCAGCACCGTGGCGACCAGTCGTGCGGGTGCCGCGAATGGGAAGAAGCTGCCACCGAGCACCTCGGTGACGCCAACAAGAACCGGTACAACCAGGCCGAGGTGGATCCGATCACGTTGTTTCGTCAGGTCAAAATCGGTGGCGGTCGCAACCGCAAGTCGCTCTCGGTGGTGGGGCCGGTCCAGCCCGAGGAAAAATCGCGCGTCGACGCGGGCTGCAACGCCGTGATCATCGCATGCCGGCCCGGTCCTCCCAGGCGCGTCGGATCGGGGCGGGCAGCACCAGCTCCGGCCACGCGTCAACGAGCAGCGCCCCGTCGATGTAGCCGAGGATGTCCTCCGCCCGGCCTTCCCGCAGGACGATCTCGTACAGCCGGTGGCGCTGCTGCCGGTCCGCGAGGTCGTAGGTCCGCTCCGGGTCCGACCAGTTGAGATGGGTGGGCAGCCGGACCAGGGCCAACGCCTGGCGCAGCGGGAGCCGGGGCAGCCGGTCCGGCACGGCGAACGGCCGGCCGCGCTCGTCCACCACGACCTCGAACCGGGGCAGCGGCGTGATGTCGAGCCGGAAGCCCGCCGCGGCCAATCGACAGCGGGATCTCTCGTCTGCACTGTTTATCCAGGTCGTGGGCCGGTTCGCGCGCATGCGAGGTGTCGAGGATGAAACATGCGCTCGCCTGTTCATCCCGTCGATCAACCCACTTCTCGGCTATGCCAAGGACATCGAGAAGACCGTTGAGGCAGTCATCGCCGACGGGGAACAGAAAGTCCGCGACCGCCAGCACGACGACGAGGACGACGAT
>NZ_CAUVXO010000560.1:0-980 GCF_963555865.1 Protofrankia sp. Cr1 | reverse complement strand
GGCGGCGGAGGATCTGGTCTACACGCTGCCACGCCTCTGGCGGGATGGGTCCGAGCCTGTGGGACACGCCGGCAGTCGGGATCCATGCGATCAGTTCGGGTAACACCGTGGCGGGGATCGGATCGGCGATCCCCGCATCGGCGGCGTAATCACCTACACCGGCAGCCGGGTGTCCCAGCCCGACTCGGCCGGCGGCTCCGAGCCCGGCCCGTGGCCCGGCGCCCAAACTTTCCGTAGCGGCTTGCCGTGCGGGCAGGTTCCCGTCTCGGGGATCGGCTCCACAGCACCGGTGGAGCGGAGTTGGGCGCCGCGGCGGCGCCGGCATTTGCTGCACGCGACAAGTGCCAGCATCGGGACGACCGGGGTCTCGCCGGCTGGGGCCTCATCCATTAGTTCTTCTTGACCTTCCCGCTGCCGCTACAGGCAGCGCATGTCCGCTCCTGCGTGCCGCTGAACCCGCCGCCCTCGTCCGTTTCAGCCCGATCGAAGGCCACAACGCCGGCACCGTTGCATGTCGTGCAGTTGGCGAACTCGACCTCCCGGACATTCGTCTTCGCGGTGGCGTCCTTGCCGCCGCGCTTCACGCCGTCTCGACCGGTGCTTGCGCCTCCATCGGTGCTACCCCGCTTGTTCCACGCCATTACATGCTCCTTCCGTGTCTGTTCCGTTACAGATTTAAGGGTAAGCCTGTGATCGCTCGGACGATGTGGGGCCTGGACGATACGGTGCGTGGCGGCCCCGCTCGCCTTACCTACGCCGGGCCGATCGTCGCCCACCGGACCGGATGGGTACGGCTGGCCGTTGGGATCCCGATGGGAGCGCTCGAGCGGCCCGCGCCAACCGTCGGGGACGGGGCAAGGCGGACCGGCGCGCGTTCGTGACGGAGCTCCCCGGGTGGCACGGACCGGCTGGGATTCGCCCGACGGGGTGACGGCAGGACGTAAAAGATCGCCGCTCCGCAGGGGGGTTACGGGAGTAAC
>NZ_CAUVXO010000559.1:0-3340 GCF_963555865.1 Protofrankia sp. Cr1 | reverse complement strand
GTCGCGGGGCTCGGGCACGCACCTCGCGTCGTTGTCGTCGGTCGACACCCAACACCAGGGTGCCTTCCTCCTCCGCCTCGCGATGCACGCACCCCGGCCCCGCTCCTTGATCCACGCCCCTATTGCCGGGCGCTCTCAGTCGTCGGCATTCGGCGGTTGTGGTTCAACCCCGACGGTGCCGGTGATGCCACAGGGGGTCCTCAGGCCCCGACGATGCGCTCGGCCAGCGCGGCGGTCTCCCGCAGGAATCGGCGCTGCCCGAGCCCTTCGAGGACGGCGTCCTCGGCCAGCCAGGATGCCGCCGCCGTCTCGACCAGCGAGAGCAGGCCGGTCGCCATCACCCCGGCTTCCGCGGGCCGGATCCGTCGTTCGGGGGACTTCCTCGCGTCCACCGCCCGGGTGAACAGCTCCATGAGCTCGACCCGGGTCTCCCGGCGCAGGGCCTCAGCGGCGAGGTTCGCCCCGGACGAGGTCACGAAGTAGACCGTCGCCGCAGGTCGGTGTTCCTCCAGCCAGCCGAGCAGGCCTGTCAGCAGGTCACCGATGGCCCCGTTACCGATGGTCCCGTTCTCAGCTGACCTGGCGGTGACCCGGTCGTCCAGCTCGGTGACAAGTGCCCTGCTGAAGGTCCGCATGGCTTCGAGTAGAATATCGATCTTGGATGGAAAATGGTAGTAGACCGCAGCCGAGGTCATCCCGGCCTCGTCCGCGATGTCGGCGACGGTCACCGTTTCCAGACCGCGCATGGCGAACAGCCGCGTGGCGGCGTCGATCACGTCGCTGCGCCGCGACGGTCGGTGGGCGGGCCGTTTGGGACTACCGTTCCCGTCAGAGCTTTCAGTCATGTGACGCCGATTCTCCCAACCGGCTCGCGGCCCCGGGGGCTCCGAGGTCTGTTGGGTCATCATGGTCGGGCCGGTGCGGCATCAGGTCAGGAGGTTCCCTGTGACGGAGCTTGCGGAGCTGCCGGAGCGGGGCAGGCAACCCGCGCACCGTCCCTCCAAGCGCCAGTTGATCGTCACCGCCGCCATCGGGGTTTTCGCCCGTAAGGGCTTCGACGCGGCCGGCATCCAGGATATCGCCGAGGCGGCGCAGGTCGTCCCCACCGCGGTGTATTACCACTTCTCCGGCAAGGAGGAGCTCTTCGACGTCGCCCTGCGGCGGGTCGTGGGCGCGACCAACGCCGTCGTCGCGCAGGCACGGTCCGACGACGAACCAGGCGACATCACCGCGTTGCGTCGGGTCACCGGCGCGGTCTGGGACTGGATCGAGGCGCATCCCGACGAGGCGCGCCTGCTCTACCTGCACATGCCCGGCGCCACCCAGCAGGCCCGGGTGTTGCGGCGGGACTTCGAGGAGCTGCACATCCAGCGGTCGTTCGACTACATCGTCTCGTCCCGGATGCCCACGACGCGGCGTTCCGCCGCAGCCAAGCACGCGACCCAGACGCTCGCCGTGCGTACCCTCACCCATCTGCTGATAGCCATCCATCCGATGCGCATGGATGACGGTCCGCTCAGCAGTCAGCCACCGAAGGCCCTGCGCCGGGCCCTGGACGCCATGTCTGAGCGGATACTCACCGTCGACTGAGAGTCGAGTCGTCAACTGAGTGCCGAGTTTCAGCGCGCCCGGCCACACTCCGGCCGCGCTCCGGCCGCGGACAGATGTTGGCGCGGCGGGCTACGCCAGTTACTGTAGCCGCCATCACAAAAGCAACTCCAGAAAGAGCGCCGTGCCCTCGGTCGCTCTCAGACGAGGAGTCCGATGGTGGCTACTCCCGTGCTCCGCGTGCGACGGCTGTCGAAGACGTTCCCCGGGCAGCGCGCCCTGGTGGACGTCGACATCGACGTCGAGCCCGGTGAGGTACGTGCCCTGGTCGGTCAGAACGGCTGCGGCAAGTCGACGTTGATCAAAATATTGGCCGGTTTCCACGAGCCGGATGCCGGTGGTCAGGTCACCGTCGTCGATCGGCCGTTGGCATTCGGTGACCCCACCTCGTCGGATGCCGCCGGGCTGCGTTTCGTCCATCAGGACCTCGGTCTCGTCGCGACGCTTGACACAGTCGACAACCTCGCGCTGGGCCACGGCTACGAAACCGGCCGGCTCGGCCTGATTCGCTGGCGCCAGGAACGGGCCGGGGCCCGCAGCGCAGTGCGCGACCTCGGCTACGACTTCGACATCAGCCGGCCCGTGGGTGCTCTGGCGGCGAGCGAGCGGACCGCGGTCGCGGTGGCGCGCGCGCTGTCGCGGCACGCCACACCGCCGCGGGTGCTCGTCCTCGACGAACCTACGGCCAATCTGCCGGCCGCCGAGGCGCAGCGCCTGTTCGCGCTGGTCCGCAGCGTGCGCGATGCCGGCGTCGCGGTCATCTTCGTCTCGCATCATCTGGACGAGGTCTTCGGGCTCTGCGACACCGTGAGCGTGCTGCGCGACGGCGCTCTGGTCACCACCCGGCCCACCGCCGGGCTCGACGAGGCCGACCTGGTCGAGTTGATGATTGGCCGCAAGCTGGCGCAGTACGACGTGCCGCCGGCCGAGGCGGCCCACCAGGGTGAGGTGGCCCTCGACGTCCGCACCCTGGAGACCACCGCCCTGCGAGGGGTCGACCTGACCGTGCACTCCGGGGAGGTCGTCGGCGTCGCCGGCCTCACCGGCTCCGGCCGTGAGGAGTTGGCGCTCGCGCTGTTCGGCGGCTGTGCGCGCGCAGGGGTCGTGGCCGTCGCGGGCAAGGCCGTTCCGCAGCTGCGTCCCGATCTTGCCATGCGGTCCGGCATGGGGCTCGTGCCCGCCGAGCGGCACGCCAACGCGGCGTTCCTCGATGCGGATCTGCAGGAGAACGTCGTGGTGGCGAGTCCGACCGCGTTCAGCCGCCGGGGCCTGCTGCGCCGGGGCAGCGAGCGGTCGGACGTCGCCCGCTGGCTGGACCGGTTGAACGTGGCGCCGGCCGGTGCCGAACGGGCCATGTCGACGCTGTCCGGCGGCAACCAGCAGAAGGTCGTTCTGGCCCGTTGGCTGCGTCGCGCGCCTCGGGTCCTGGTTCTCGACGAACCGACGCAGGGCGTCGACATCGGGGCGAAGGCCGAGATTCATGCGCTGGTCGACCGGGCCGCGGCGGACGGTGCGGCTGTCGTGGTCGTCTCCACCGACCATGACGAACTGGCGCGGCTGTGCGGACGCGTGCTCGTCCTCGCGGGCGGCCGTGTCGTGGATGAGTTACACCGCGCCGACCTGCACGCGGACCGCATCACGGCCGCAGCGGTCGGTCACACCCTCAGGAGCGCGTCATGACGACAGAAGCAGCGCAACCAAAAAATGCCGCCGGGATCGCTGTCACTGACGG
>NZ_CAUVXO010000558.1:3765-4334 GCF_963555865.1 Protofrankia sp. Cr1 | reverse complement strand
CCTGCGCCTACATGCTGTGCCGGCTTGCGTTCAACCAAGGTGATCCGACGACGTCGCGGCGGTTCCTCACCCTGGCCGGGGACCATGCCGAGGACGCCGAGGAACCGGTGTTGGCCGCGTCCGTCGCCGGGATGGCCGCCTACGAAGCACGCGGGCATGCCGCGGCCGGTAACACACAGTCCGCACGGGACGCGTTGGACCGGATGCGACGGTCAGCGGTCGACCTACCCGCCCGACCGGGAATGTCCCCGTTCGGACCCGCGGCGGCGGGCATGTTCGCCGGTGGGGTTCTCGCCCGGACTGCGGTGGGACTGTACGAATCCGGTCACGGCGGCTTCGAGGAACGTGGGCATGCCCTCCTCGCCCTGGCCGCGGCGCTGACGCAGCGGGAGCGTCCCGAACCGGTAGAGGCTGCTGTCCTGGCGTTGACCGTGGTGGCGATGCTGGACAGCTGCCCGACGTCGACCGTGACCGCGAACCTGCGCCGGACCGCGGCACGGCTCCGTCCCTACCGGGAGTTGCCGCCGGTCCGCGACTTCCACGACGCTCTGTCCGCCCGTCCCCGTCCT
>NZ_CAUVXO010000558.1:2926-3559 GCF_963555865.1 Protofrankia sp. Cr1 | reverse complement strand
CGTCTCGCCTTGACCGCCGGGAGCGCCCTGTGACCCTGATCTTTGGACCGCCGTCCCCCGCCCGGCAGATCCCCACCGTGCTCACCGAACGGTTGACCCTGCGGGACTGGCGGGCCGAGGACATCGGACCGTACTCGGCGATGACCCAGCATCCGGACATGTCCCGCCACACCGGCGGCGGGCCCATGGATGACGAGGCGGTGTGGCGTCATGCAGCGTTCCAGCTCGGCCACTGGGCGTTGCGCGGCTTCGGTATGTGGATCGTCCGGGAGCGGGCGACCGGGGAGTTCATCGGCCGGGCCGGACTGTACGAAGAGTTGGGCTGGCCGGGTGTGGAGGTGGCCTGGACGGTGCGCCGGGACCGGTGGGGGCAGGGCCTGGCGCCCGAAGCCGGGATGGCGGCGGTGGAGTTCGCGTTCACCCACGTCGGTGTCGAGCGGGTCATCTCGATCTGCCACCCGGACAACATCCAGAGTCGTCGGGTCATGGAGAAGGTGGGCCTGACCCTGGACGGCGAGTGGTCCCTCCACGGCCAGCCGAGCGTGGTATACGCCATCAGCCGGGCCGAGTGGGATGCCCGTACCCGCGGCTGACCTCGGTCAGGCCGGCCCGTATAGAATGTCTTCCTCGTGG
>NZ_CAUVXO010000558.1:1124-2575 GCF_963555865.1 Protofrankia sp. Cr1 | reverse complement strand
TTGATGTCGGCAACGTGTATGTCACCATCGGTGATGAAAGTTGAAAATATCTTGACTCGAGAAATGAATTCATACAGAGAGCCGCGATGGTGGAAGCCATTCCTGGTCATCTTATCCGTCGCGGGTGGCGTCCTTGTGTTCATCGCCATTGATGCGGGGGTCGAACCAATATTGGTTACTGCTGTTTCCTTGTCTGCGGGAATTGGTGTCAGGGTATGGCGTCGTACTCGGCGTTGGCAGACCGAATCTGCCACTCGTCATCGTCCATGGTGACGCGTGGAGTGGCCGTTTATCGACGAGGTGGTGGCTCCCTCCTCCGCCTCGCGAGCTACGCACCCCAGCCCCACTCCTTGATCCACGCCCCTATTGCCGGGCGCTCTAAATTTCAAGCTCATCTCGTTGGGCGGGGCTCGGTTGCGTCAGCCGCGACGTACGGCGCAACGCGCCTCCCGAGCGGGCCGGCACTCGCTCGCTGGCGCAAGGACGTCTACCTCCTAGACGGGTGCCGTCTAGGAGGTAGACTGACGCGGTGCGGGTTCGAGAGGTCAACCGGGCGATCGAGCGGGCTGGCGGGTCTTCGTCCGGCAGGTCGGCTCTCACCGGCGTTACCGCGCGACCTATCTGGGCACGGACGGCCACGCGGTCCGTGCGGAAACCGCCGTGCCGCAACACCCCGGCGATATCCCGACTGGGACGCTGGCGCGCATCGAGGCGGACATGGCACCGGCTTTCGGAAAGAGGTGGCTACGGACATGACAACTACGACACGGACCAGCTACCGGGTCAACGTCACGCGGGAACGGGACGCGTGGCTCGCCGATGTTCCAGACGTCCCCGGCGCCCACACCTTTGCCCGGAGCTTGTCCGCGCTACGGCGCAGCGTGCAGGAAGTGATCGTGCTCATGACGGACCGGTCCGACGAGGCGTTCGATGATTTCGATCTCGATTTTCGATACGAGATCGGAGACAGCTTCACCGCGGTAGCGACCGCACGCGAGGCGCGTGCCGTCGCCGAGCAGGCCGAGCGGGAATCCGCCGATGCAATCCGGCGGGCGGTCGCAGGTCTTCCCAGCTCACTGTCAGTACGTGACGTGGCCGAACTACTGGGTGTCTCCCATCAACGCGTCGCGCAGGTGCGGGCGGAGCTTGCCCACGGCACTGCCAGGGTGGCAAGGCGAACATCGACCGGCGGGTGAAGCTCCATCTCCTGCACCAAGGACGCTTGCCATGGCGGAATCAAGCGGTCAAGGCGACACATGCCTTTCCAGCAGATCGTTGAACATGTGTGGCGCACTGACTGCTTGAGGCCACCCCGTACAGGATCTCTTTCTCGTGGTCGACATCGTCATGGTCGAAGAGCTGCGCGCCTGTCACCGTCGTCCGGTATCTCAATGATTCCCCGGCACGAGCCGACGATCGTGGTCTCCAGCGAACCCGGGGCCGTTCAGGTT
>NZ_CAUVXO010000558.1:0-697 GCF_963555865.1 Protofrankia sp. Cr1 | reverse complement strand
CGAGCGCAGGAGCGTGCGGACGTCCGGTGCTCCCGAGGTGACGTCGGAGGTGATGGTGCCGTCCGCGGCGACCTGTACCGCCATGGGTGTGCCGTGCACTCCGAACGTGGGTCCCACGGTGAAGCCCTCGTCGCGCAGGACGGGGGAACGTAGCCCCAACGCTCGGTTCTCGTCGTCGTCTCCGGTCGAGATGACGAGCAACGTCGGCCCGTCGTGGGGTAACGCCGCGTCCCAGTCCTTCAGCTCGTCCAGGATTTCCCGGCAGAAGCCGCAACCCGGATTCCAGAAGAGCAACAGAACCTCTGTCCCGCGAAAGTCGCCGAGGCTGACGGGATGCCCGCTCAGGCCCGGCAGCGTGAAGGTGGGCGCCGTTTCCCCCCGCCGCCGGCCGTGTGTCGCAGCCGCGGGTGCGGCCGCCGCCGCGTTCTTGCGTGCACCCGCCATCGGCAGGGCGCGACCATCCATGCCGGCTGCCTGCCCGACCAACTCGCGGATTCGCTCCGGGCCACAGGCCGGCGAGCTTCGTACGGTTGCGTCCGGGTAGACGAGGCTTGCGCACGGTGTACCCGGCGCCTGATAGGCCTCGGCTGTCTCCCGATCCTGCTGCAGCAGGACGGGTGCTATCCCGTGTGGATTGGTCTTGGCCTGGTTGGCTTCGGGTGTGCCCCGGCTGATCAGGGCGAGGGTCAGCGTGCCC
>NZ_CAUVXO010000557.1:2569-4189 GCF_963555865.1 Protofrankia sp. Cr1 | reverse complement strand
GATATGGAGATCAACCGGGCCGTCGCGTACCTGGAAAGCGGCCTGTCCGTCCTCATCCGGTGCGAGAAGTTGCTGGTCGAACACCTGGCGCACGAGATCGCCGGGCGGTCCGGACGGTCGGCGCGGATGCTCCGGCTCGGCGGCGGGTCCGCTGCGGCCGGGCTGGCGCCGGGGACGGCGTCGGGAATGGCGTCGGGAATGGCGAGCGGTCTGGGGGATGCGACCCCGCTCGGCGGCGGGCGGCGCGCCGAACTGCTGGCCGCCCTGCAGGCCGCGGTCACCGACGCCAAGCCGGGTGACGTGGTCGTCGTGCCGCACCTGGATCTGCTGGCCGGCGGCACTGACGCGACGCTGACGAGCGAGGCCCGCGAGCTGACCGACGTCCTCTACGAGCGCAGCGCCTGCGTGCTGCTGGCGTTCACCGACCCGTCCCTGGTGATCCCCGAGGTGCTGGCCAACCGGTTCGCGGTGCGGTTGTCGATCGAGATCCTGCCCCGGGAGGTGACGACCCGCTCCGGTGAGCGGGTGCCGGTCGGCCGGGCGCTGGTCACCCGCGCAGAGGCGGAGCTGTTCGACGGTTTCGACGCGACCGACCTGTACAAGTACGTGGCCGGGATGAACGCCGTCCGGTTCCGCAACGCCCTGCGGTTCGCCTACCACCAGCATCGTCCGGCGATCGGCGCGGCCCGGCGGCCCACCTTCGCCGACCTGCGCCACGAGCTGCGGGTGTTCAAGGCCCGCACATCCAGTTCGTTCGAGGTGCCGAACGTGCCGTTCTCGGCGATCGGCGGCTATGGGGACGTCAAGGCCGAGCTGGAACGCGCGCTGACCATCGTCGGCGGTGCTGTCGACCTGCCCGAGCATCTGCGCCACGACCTGGTGCCACGCGGGTTCATCTTCCACGGCCCGCCGGGGACGGGCAAGACGCTGTTCGCCAAGGCCGTGGCCGCCCGCCTGGCCGCCACCATCCTGGTGGTCAGCGGGCCGGAGGTCACCGACATGTATGTCGGGGAGAGCGAACGCAAGGTCCGTGAACTGTTCGCCGAGGCCCGCCGCAACGCCCCGGCCGTGGTCGTCTTCGACGAGTTCGACTCGATTGCGGCCAGGCGCTCCGGCCGGGACGACGGCGGCAGCCGGGCGGGCAACGCGATCGTGGCCCAACTGCTCACCGAGTTGGACGGTTTCCGGCCCGAGGTGCCAGTTCTGATCATCGGTACGACCAACCGGATCGATCTGATCGATGACGCTCTGCTGCGGCCGAGCCGGTTCCGGCCGATCAGAATCGACCTTCCGCAGGAGGACGCCCGCCGGGAGATCGCCCGGGTGCACGCCGACCACTTCGGTATTCCGGTGAGTCCAGCGCTGGTGGACGGCATTGCGCGGGTCACCGAGGGGCTCAACGGCGACGAGATCCGCTCGGTGTTCCGCGACGGCCGCGCCGACGAGCTGGTCGGAGCCGACCGGCGACGCGCCGACGCCCGCCGGCTCGGCGAGCTGATCGGGGCGCTGAAGGCGGCCCGCGGGCAACGGGAGCGGGAGAAGAACCCCCGGCTCGGTCGTTCCGGTGACGGCCAGCGCCGGGTGACCCTGGTCGGCCCGATCAGGCTCGCCGGGGTCGCC
>NZ_CAUVXO010000557.1:1558-2129 GCF_963555865.1 Protofrankia sp. Cr1 | reverse complement strand
ACGGATATGGTTCCTATTGTCACCGATGGGGAAGAGATCACCGCATCATGACCACGACCACACCAGTGCTGGACCAGCCGACCAGGGTGCTGGCACGGACCTTCGCCACCCGGCTCCACGACGTCAAGCAGAGCTTCGTCGGCCGGGACGAAGCGGTCGACCTGGTCGCGCTGGCCGTCCTGTGCCGTGAGCACGTCCTGCTCGTCGGGCCGCCCGGAACCGCCAAGACCAGCCTGCTGGAACGCTTCCGGCGGATGCTCGACGCCCGCTACTTCAGCTACCTGCTCACCCGGTTCACCGAACCCGCCGAGCTGTACGGGCCGGTCGACATCCGACGGTTCCAGACCGAGGGCGTCTACCAGGTCAACACGGCCGGGATGCTCCCCGAAGCCGACATCGCGTTCCTGGACGAGGTGTTCCAGGGCAGCTCGGCGATCCTCAACACGCTGCTCACCCTCATCAACGAGCGGACCTTCCACAACGGCGCCCAGGCCGTCCCGGCCAACCTGATCACGCTGCTCGGGTCGTCCAACGACATCCCGGACGACCCGGTGCTGGCCGCGTTCAGTGA
>NZ_CAUVXO010000557.1:0-1161 GCF_963555865.1 Protofrankia sp. Cr1 | reverse complement strand
CCGGACGGCTGTCCGGACCGTCGGACGAGCCGGCCGCGCGGACCCGGGTCGGTTTCAGCCTCGCCGACCTGCTGACCCTGCAACGCGCTGTCGCCGACATCGACCTGACCGCTGTGCGCGGGTCGTTCGCCCGCATCGTGCGCTCGTTGCGCGCCGAGGGCGTCGCCTTCTCCGACCGGCGCGCGGTGAAGGCGCAGAAGACGTTTGCGGCGTCCGCGCTGCTCGCCGGACGCGCCGCCGCCGAGCTCGCCGATCTGGCTCCGCTCGTCCACCTGTGGACGAACCCGCGGGACGAACAGACGATGCGCCGGATCGCCGCCGACGCAGGCGTTCCCGTCGACCAGCCGGGCCACACCGTCCGCAGCCTCGGCGAGCTGCGGATCGACCTCACCGAGCTGGTCGGCCAGCGCGAACGGGTCGCCGGGGCCGAGGAGTTCAAGGAGCTGCTGCGGCGCGGTCAGCGGCTCGCCCTGGAACTGCGCCGCGAGCATCCCGACGCCCGCGACCTGCTCGCCGGCGTCCAGCAGCATCAGCGGGAGACGCTGACCATCTTCCGGGAACGATTCGCCGAGGAGGGGCTGGTCGATGTGTAACCCACGTCGGGTCCGCGTCCGCGCCACCCGTGATCTGACCGACGCGTGGGAGCAGGAGGTCCGCCGCCAGGTGACCCGGCGTGGGCAGGCCGTCGGGGACGCGCGGGTCCGCGAGCCGCTGGGCAGCAGCATCGGCGCGCCCACCCTGGCCGCGCTGACCGGCGTCCTCGCCCGCACCGACGGGTGGGAACGGGACGGCGAGTCGTTCCGGCACGCCCTCGACGGCGGCTACCTGCTCTACCATCCCGCTACCCGCGAACTGGAGATCGTCGCGGAGGTTGCCGCCGAGGTGGCGGCGTCCGCCGAAGTCGCCACCGTCGTACGCGGACAGCTCGCCGAAACCGTCGAAGGTGAGGGCGAAGGCACCTACTACGACGACAACTACGGCGGCCGGACGGAGACCCACGCGCGCCGGGACGCCGAACGCAACGCCGCCCAGGCCGTCGATGCCCAGGTCGACGCGCTGCTCGCCGCCGCCCGGGCGCAGGCCGACGACGCCGAAGGCACCGCTGTGGAAGCCGCCGCCGCGGCCCGCGCGGACGCCGCTTTGGCGCAAGCCGCGCCCGCC
>NZ_CAUVXO010000556.1:2522-3579 GCF_963555865.1 Protofrankia sp. Cr1 | reverse complement strand
CTCGTCCCACGATTCTGCTCACCGGAGCCACCGGCGTGGTGGGCAGCGCGCTGTTGCCGATGCTCGGGCGTCATTTCAGAGTGATCAGCCTGACCCGCCGTGCCCGGGTCGAGCCCGAGCAGGTCCACGGCGACATCGCCCGACCTCGGCTCGGACTCGACCAGATGACCTACAGGACACTGTGCGAGCAGGTCGATTTCGTGATCCACGCTGCCGCGGTCACCGACTTCGCCGCGGGAGCTCAGACCACCCAGGAGCTCAACGTAGCCGGAACCGGGCGGATCTGTGACTTCACCGCCGACAGCAAGGCACGGCTGCTCTACGTCTCCACCGCCTTCGTCGCGCGCGCCGAGCTGACCCGCAGCGCGACCGGCAGCGATCTACGGGAGGCCCTCGCGCGTCCCGAGGACTACCTGGACTCCAAGCGGGCCGCCGAAGCTCTGGTGAGTGCCAGCGGCGTTCCCGCCGCCATCGTCCGACCGTCGGTGGTGATCGGCGACTCGGTCACCGGGCGCATCGTCCGTCTCCAGGGACTGCACACGATCGCGAGTGCGGTGTTGAAGAACCAGCTTCCGCTGGTGCCGCTGGAACCGTCCTCGCGGATCGACTTCATCCCCCAGGACGTCGTCGCCCGCGCGCTGACCGCGCTGGTCCGTGCCGGGATTCCCGACGGGGTGTACTGGCTGAGCGCCGGGCCGCAGGCGCTGACCGCCCAGAGCATGCTCGGTTTCTGTCTGGCCACCGCGCAGCGGCTGGGTATCGCCGTGACCGCGCCGCGCCTGGTCGTTCCGGACATGGTCGAACGGCTGATCCGGCCGGTGTTCATCGACCCGCTGCCCCCGACGGCCAGGCGCCGCTTCGATGACCTTCTTGCCATGACCGCACTGTTCTCCGGGGCACCCCCGTTCCCCACCAGCCTCGGTGCCATCCCCGGTACCCAGGCACCCACGCCGCACGCGCTGGAAAGCTCGTTCGCCGCGTCGGTGCGATATCTGGCGTTGGCCAAGGGTCTGATCGACGAGCGTGCGGCCGGGCTGACGGAGGTTGCGGCATGAAC
>NZ_CAUVXO010000556.1:0-2296 GCF_963555865.1 Protofrankia sp. Cr1 | reverse complement strand
CACGTCAGCCGTGGTCGGGCCCGGCTGGCGGGTCTGACCGGCGGGTTGGTGGAGGTCGCGTCCGACGGTGCCAGGGTCTGGGACGCCACCGGAAACGAGTACCTCGACTGCGGCGGCTACGGGGTCTTTCTGCTCGGACACCGCCATCCGGCAGTGATACGGGCTGTGGTCGACCAGATCCAGCGACACCCGATGGCGACCCGGCTGCTGCTCGAACCCGTCGCCGCACACGCCGCCGAGACCCTCGCCCAGATCACCCCGCCCGGTCTGGACTACGTGCACTTCGTGACGTCGGGTGCCGAGGCCACCGAAGCGGCCATCAAGCTTGCCCGGGCCAATGGGCGTACCAGCCTGGTCTCCACGATCGGCGGCTACCACGGCAAGACGATGGGTGCCCTGTCGCTGACCGCACGTGAGTTCTACCAGGCGCCGTTCCGGCCGTTGCTGCCAGGAGTGCGACACGTACCGTTCGGTGACTCCGCGGCGCTGGCCGCGGTCCTGAAAGTGGTTCCGGACTGCTGCGTGGTCGTCGAGCCGGTGCAGGGCGAAGGCGGCGTGGTCCTCCCGCCCGCCGGCTACCTGCGTGACGTCGCCGCGCTCTGTCGCGACCACGGCGCGCTGCTGGTGGTCGACGAGATCCAGACCGGGTTGGGCCGGCTGGGACGCTGGTGGGGAGCGGATGCCGAAGACGTCATCCCCGACATACTGCTGGTCGGCAAGAACCTCTCCGGCGGAGTCATCCCGGTCGCCGCCATGGTCGCGACCGCCGCCACGTACGCGCCGTTCAACCGCGACCCGTTCCTGCACACATCCACCTTCGCGGGAGCTCCGGTTGCCATGGCCGCGGCCGCGGCCGCCGTGACCACCATCCGGGACGAAGGGCTCGTCGAACGTGCCCGAGTGCTCGGCGAACAGCTGCTTGCCGGCATACAGGACATCCTGTACGGCACCTGCCCAGACCTCGTGGTCGACGTCCGGGGTGCGGGCCTGCTGATCGGCATCGAGCTGGCCGATGCCCAACTCGCCGGCGAGCTCGTCCTCGAAATGATCGAACGTGGAGTGATCGTGAACCACTCCCTCAACGCCCACAACGTCATCCGGCTCACCCCACCCGCGGTGCTCACCGCGGCCGACGTGGACCTCGTCCTGACCGCGGTCACCGGCGCCGGCGGAGCGTTGCGCGACAGCCACCCGCACACCACAACCCTGGAAAGGAGCGCCTGAGATGCGCACCGTTGCCCTGGAAACCCTCATACCCGCCGCCCGGGTGGACGCCGTTTTCGCCCGCGTCAGCGATTTCGGCCGCTATCCCGAGTACACCGATGCCGTTCGTGAGGTCACAATCACCGATCACGACGATGGAACCGTCGACTCCGACTGGTCGGTCGTCTTCCGCAACGGCCTGCTCTGCTGGTCAGAACGCGATCACATCGATTCCGTTGCTCACACGATCAGCTTCAGCCAGACAGACGGAGACTTCGACACCTTCCACGGCACCTGGCAGGCCTACCAGGCCGGCCCGGACGCCACCCTCACCTTCACAGCGCACTTCGACCTCGGCATGCCCAGCCTCGCCGCGATCATCGACCCGATCGCCGAACGCACCTTGCGCGACAACATGCAGCGGATCCTGCGCGGTCTGTTCGGCGATCACGTGGTTTTTCCTGCCGACGGCGACATCCACGACGACGACGCCACGCTTTCCACTGAAAGGGGAGCGGTGCGATGACGACGATTACCGTCCCCGAGCCCCGTCCGCTGGCCGCGGGCGACCTGCCGACCAGCCCTGAGCAGGCCCGGCAGCTGTTCCGTTCGGTTTTCGCCCAGCTCGCCTCCGGTGTCACCGTGCTCGCCACGGTGACACCGGCCGGCCCCACCGGCATGACCGCGAGTGCGGTCACCTCGCTCTCCCTGGATCCACTGCTCGTGCTCGCCTGCGTCGGCAACCGGTCAGCCACCCTGGTGGAGATCCGCGAGGCCGGTCGGTTCTCCATCAACGTGCTCGACGCGAGCGGCGTCGAGCTGGCCACCGGCTTCGCCTCCCGGCCGCCGGCAGACCGATTCGCCGACGTGTCCCACGAGATCGTCCACGAGGTGCCCGTACTCGACGACGCGCTCGCGTGGACCACCTGCACGGTGCACGCCCTGCATTCTGGTGGTGATCACACCATCCTCGTCGGTTCCGTCATCGGGCTCTACCGGGGCCACGGTCGACCATTGCTGTGGCACGACGGGCGCTTTCAATCCATTTCGCGTGGACGGCAAGGCGACGAAAACCCGGATATGTAGCATCCCA
>NZ_CAUVXO010000555.1:2612-3617 GCF_963555865.1 Protofrankia sp. Cr1 | reverse complement strand
TCGGTGGTCCCGCCGTCAGCATGGGGCTGGACGTGGTCGAGGTCGCAGGCCGCGGCGGGTTTACGGCAGCTCGGGAACCGACAGGTGCGGTCCCGGGTCTGCACGTGACGGGCGAGCGCGGCTGAGGGGAACCGTCGCCGGCTCACATCCAGGAGACTGCCGTCGACGGGGTCGGTGAGGATCCGCCGCCAGGTGGCGTTGGCCGCGCAGGCCAGGTCGCGGGCGAGCCCGGCGGGGATCGGCCCGTAGCCGGCCAGCTCGCCGGGGGCGTCGGTCAGCCCCAGCAGGGTGTCAGCAGGCACGATCACCCCGACCTCGATGTGGACGGGTTCGTAATCATGATGGCGGCCCAGCAGTAGATCGGTGAGGACGTCCGCGCGGCGTTCATCCATGCTCCGGGGATCGTCCGGAGCGCCGGCACAGCGGGCGAGGGCGTCGATGTGCTGGTAGGCGGCCTGGGCTTCGGCGGCCGGCAGGAACGCCCACAGTTCGGCCATGCCGTCGTCGAGGGGTCCGATGCGCACCTGCCGCTCCCGGCGCTGCTTCTCGTGGCGCCGCTGGGCGCCATCGGGGTCGACGGCGAGCACGGCCCGGCGCAGGGCCTGGCGGAACAGCGTGTGGCTCGCCCGACCGCCGCGGGCCAGCACCTTCTCCTCGACGGCTGCCGCGTGGACCTGCGACAGCGAGCCGGTGGCGTCGGCGACCGCGCGCGCTCGGCCCAGGTCGATCGCACCGGCTTCCAGAGCGGCCAGGGTGGCCGGTAGCCGGTAGGTCACCGTGTGCGCCAACTTCAGCTGGGCGGCCGCGGCGCTGCACGACAGGTCCAGCTCGATGGCGATCTCGCTGGCGGCGAACTCGCTGAACACCGGGTCCGGCCCGGCCGCGGACCGCAGCTCGACGAACCGGGCCTGCGTGCGGATCAGCGCCGCGTCCAGCCTGGCCTTCTCCCGCACGATGGTCGTCATGAGGGTCAGGCAGGCATCCGCGTCCAAGGCGGCGATGGGC
>NZ_CAUVXO010000555.1:0-2347 GCF_963555865.1 Protofrankia sp. Cr1 | reverse complement strand
TTCGTCGTCGGGCCGCCGCGGACGCGGCGTAGATCTACTTGCGACGGTGCACCTCGTCACCTGCCGGACCGCCGGTGCAGCCGCGCCCGGCGGCATGATCCCGGTAACCGCTCAGCGGGATGACTGCGACCCATCCGAGTGGGAATCAGCACCACGGGGTGGGAAATGCGACGCGCCAAGATCATTGAGGGTCATGATGGCGACATTCCAGCAGATGGTCGCGAGGTCGGCGTCCGGATGCACGTTGCGCTCAAGTTGGGACCGCGGATGGACGAAGTTGCGGTATTCGCGCAGGACCTGGGCGAAGTCCTTGGCGTCGCGCTTGATGAGCCCGTACCGGTGCGCGGTGTCGATGAGGCTGTAAAGATTGGGCTGATCCCTGTTCCCGCGACCGGGTGCGGATGTCGGAGCAGTACGTATCCCCTTGTTGCCCTCGGCTGCGAGAATTTTTTCTCGTTGTTGCACCACCGCATGCAGGACACCTTCGAGCAGGCTTCCCACTGTAATGATCGCCGCGAAGTAGGCGCCGTTTTCTCTGCAGGTGGCGGCTTCGTCGAGCCGGCTCCGCAGCAGGCCGACCATGGCGTGGTCGTGGACGAAGTCCGCTATGTCAACGGTCAACTCAACCGGAGCGATGGGCGCCGATTCGGCAGCCGATGGTGTCACGTCGATAACCATGTTCTGGCCGTCACGGTACGCCACGGCGAGGCCGTCTGCGTTGAGAATCCGATTGACTGCTTCCCGGATGGCGGTGGCTGATCGGGGGTCGTCGTACTCCCGCTGGTCGCACAGTCTGCGCAGGATCCGTTCGACCGCATTCCGATCTCCGGCTCTGGATGCCAGGAGTTCGTCGACCCAGGGGACCCGGTATGAGCCGTCGTAGTCCACCGGATCCGGCCAACCCGCATGACGAAACAGTGCCGCGATCTCGCGGCCGGTCCGTTCATAGGGCCCATCCTGGTCGACGATAAGACGTGCCAACCGTTCCCGGGTGACCGTGTCCAACACGTCCGGCACGTCCGGCATCAGACTGTCCCGTTTCCGCCGTTGGTCCGCCTGGCCGCGTCGGTGAGCCGGCTGCGGATCACCGGGCCGAGCCGGCCGTACCCGAGTTCGGATCGGGCCGCCTCCACCAGTTCTTCCTCGGTACGAAGCAGCTCGTCACTGCGGATCCACCGCACGAGGGCGTCGAGCTGGGAATCGGTGTACTGGACGATCGGCGTGCCGCGCGCGCGTAGGCGTGGCCGTGATCCCTTGCGCCTCGGCGGCACGGGTGTCGCGGATTCCACCGGTTTCGTTCGCGGTGTTGGCGTGGTCGGTCGGGTCGGTGCGCCACGGTCGACCGCGGCGACCGCGTCCTTCCAGGCCGCCTGCACCTTCGCCAGTTCGGTGATCGGGTCGCGGAGCCAGCTTGTCGACCATATCCGGTGGACGCGCCAGCCGAGGCGTTCCAGATGTTCCTGACGAAGGCGGTCCCTGTCCCGAGCGGATTGCGAGCTGTGGTAGCTCGCTCCGTCGGCTTCGATGGCAAGCACCATACGTCCAGGCTGTGCGGGATGAGCGGCGGCGAAGTCGATCCGGTAACCGGATACCCCGTACTGGGGAACGACCGGTATGCCCGCTTCTTGCAGGGCCGTCAGCACGTCGTCCTCAAAGGGATTGAGGTCGATTCCGGTTGCTCGACCCGATCCGGTCATGTCGGCGCCGAGCCGGGCGTACTCCAGATATGCCCGCAGCAGGCGAGCACCGGTGGCGCGCAGTTTCTCCGGGTCCATGTCATAGTCCGAAAAGGAGCTGACCACGGTCATCCGCCGCCGTGCGCGGGTCACGGCCACATTGAGCCGTCGTTCACCGCCGTCGAGGTTGAGCGGACCGAATCTGTGGGGGAGACGGCCGTCGACGCCCTTGGCGTAGCCGATGCTCAGAATGATCGAATCGCGTTCGTCGCCCTGGACCCGTTCGATGTTCTTCACGAAGAACGGACGCCGGGCGCCGACCGGGTCTTCGGAGAAGAAGTCCGTGAGATCCGGACGCCCGGCGCGGGCGGCTCGCAGCGCGGCATCGATCCGTTGCGCCTGCTTATGCCCATGGTGATGACACCCAGGCTTTCGGTCGGGCGTTGCTCGGCGTGGCGCAGCACCAAGTCGACAACCGCCTCGACCTCTTCGGGCGCCGGGGCCTGCTGGCCCGGGGACAGCCGCCCGTCGACCAGGACGTGCTCGACGGGCGTCCCGGTCAGTACACCGGGAAAGGTGATCAGGTCATTGTCGTAGATGTGGACGTTGGAAAACGTGATGAGTCGTTCGTCCTTACTGCGGTAGTGCCACTGCAGCCGTCGGCTGGGCAG